>NZ_JBHVPD010000125.1:0-25945 GCF_042887525.1 Kitasatospora sp. NPDC057936 | reverse complement strand
CCCCGCCGGGTTCCCACTCGGCGGGGCGAAGCGCTGTCGTGCACCGCTGACGGTCACCAGGTAACGGTCACCAAGTGACGGGCAGTGCGAGCGGCCCCCGGTTGCGGAAGGACTCGCACCACGTGACGGCCGCGTCCGGGTCCGCCGCGCGCAGGGACGGGAAGCGCCGGACGAGCGCCTCGACGGCGATCCCGGCCTCCAGGCGGGCGAGCGCCGAGCCGAGGCAGTGGTGGATGCCGTGGCCGAAGCCGAGGTGCCCGCCCTCGGGCCGGCCGGCGTCGTGCCGGGCGGGATCGAAACGGCCGGCGTCGTGGCGGGCCGGATCGAAACGGCCGGGATCGAACCGGCCGGGGTCGAAACGGCCCGGGTCGAACCGGCCGGGGTCGAAACGGCCCGGGTCGAACCGGCCGGGGTCGTCGAACTGCTGCGGATCCCGGTTGGCCGAGGTGAGGGACATCCAGATCCGCTCCCCGGCGGCGATCCGGACACCGCCGATGTCGAGGTCCTCCCGGGCGAAGCGCCGGGAGGCCAGCATGGACGGGCTGTTCCACCTCATGACCTCGTCGACCACCCGGCCGACGGCGAGACCGCCCGACCGCAGGGCGGTCAGCGCCTCCTCGTGGGTCAGGAGCGCCAGGACGGCGTTGCCGACGAGGTTCGCGCTGTTGTCGTACCCGGCGAACAGGAGGAGGAAGGCGAGGGCCACGAGCTCGGGCTCGGAGAGCCGGTCGCCGTCCTCGTGGGCCGACACCATCTGCGTGAGCAGGTCGTCGCCGGGCCGCTCCCGCTTGCCGGCGATCAGGCCGACCAGGTAGCGGTGCATGTCCTTCAGGGCCCGGCGGGAGGCGAGCGCCGCGTCCGGGGCGGGCGAGCGCAGGGCGTCCGTCCACGTCCGGAAGTCCCGGCGGTCCTCCTCCGCGATGCCGAGCACGTCGCAGATCACCGTGAGCGCCAAGGGCGTCGCGAAGTCCCCCATGACATCGGCCGAACCGCCTTGGAAGCGGTCGAGGAGCTCTGCCGTGCGGCGCTCGATCGCCGGTCGCAGCCGGGCGACGCTGCGGGCGGTGAAGGCGGGCGCGACCAGGCGGCGGACCCGGGTGTGGTCGGGCGGGTCCATGTTGAGCAGGTGCGCGTCGAGCGCCGACGGCATCGAGGCGCCGTGCGTGCCGCTGCTGGTGGACGTCGCCTTGCTCAGCGACAGCCGCGGGTCGGCGAGCCCCGCGCGCACGTCCTCGTAGCGGGTGACGAGCCACACCGGCGCACCGTCCGGCGTCGTCGTGCGGACGACCGGGCAGGCCGTGCGCAGGTGCGCGTAGCCCGCGTGCGGGTCGGTCAGCAGCGTTCCGTCGAACAGCGTCCCGTCGGAGGGCAGGCCGGCGTCCGTCATGGCGGCTTCCGTCATGAGGCGGTGACCCCGGCGTCGAACGAGCCTGCGGCACCGAAGCGTTCGGTGACGGCGGCGACTATCGGAGAGGTCCGGTAGGCGACCGCGACCTTGACCAGGAAGGCGACCTCCTCGGCCGGGTCGACGGCCGCGGGCTCGTGGCGGCCGGGGGCCGGGGGCGGCACGGGAGCCCCGGCGGCGTGCGTCCGCAGGGCCACGCTCACCTGCGCGGCCTCCACGGCGGCCTCGACCTCGTCGGGTGCGAGGTCCCGCTCCCGCGCGAGGTCCCGCGCCGCGTTCGCCGCCGTGTCCGTGTAGTAGGGGCGCAGCCGGAGCTGGGCGTCGCGGATCTCCACCCGCTGGCGGGCCACGAGCAGGTCGAGGTCCTGGAGGCCGTCGGCCTGCTGGTCGTCCCCCTGCCGGCCGCCGCGGGGCGCGAGCGTCATCCGGCCCTCGCGGATCCCGATGGCCGGCCGGGCGAGCAGTGCCTTGGCGGACCACGGCTGCCGACGGTCGTTCGACGGGAGGAGGACGAGCTCCGGGAAGGCGGTCGCGAGGTCGTGCCAGAGCGGGTAGAGGCGCTTGTACGCGCGGTAGGAGACCGCGATCTCGCGCAGGCGGTCCAGTCCCTCGCCCCACGCGGGCATGGTGAAGCCGACGGAGAACAGCAGGGCCGAGACGCTGGCGGACAGCGGGGCGCCGATGCTGCTGACGGTGTGCAGGGGCGAGGTGGCGACCTGGTCCCAGAGCATGTTGAGGATCTTGGGCACGCCGTAGCCGAGGCCGAAGAACGCGCCGAGGGCGACAGTGCGCAGGCCCCGGCGCAGCCACGGGCGGTCGACCGCCGCGGCGTAGCGGCGGCACAGCACGATGAGCATCACCATGCTGGTGGTGAAGAGGAGTTGGTAGCCGAGCAGGAAGACCGAGATGTAGGGCACATCGGCGAAGGTGACGTCGAAGTCCACCGGGTGTTCGACGCCGTCGACGTTGCCGAGGAAGAAGAGGACGGCCATGGCGGCGATGGTCGTCAGCGAGTAGCCCACGCCCAGCCAGTGACGGACCCTCATCCCGCTCTGGGCCGAGGACCAGGACACCAGCAGGGCGATGAACCCGGAGACGCACACCGCCACGCAGACGTAGATGATCAGGGTCGCGATGTTCGGCACGCCGAGGAGGCGGTCGATCCCCATGTAGACGTGGGGCGAGGCCAGGACGAACGGCGCGGCGAACGTGGCGATCGACAGGCACAGGATCTGGAGTTCCCTGTTGCGCCAGTCGCGCACGAGGTCGCGGACCTTGTAGAAGAAAGCGGTCCAGGTGATGACCGCGAGTACGGCGTAGACGACGGTGAGCAGCAGCACGGGGCTCGACCTTAGCGCGAATTGCGCTCCAGGGCCGCGCCGATGTGCCGGACGAGGTTGGCCATCCCGGGGCTGACGGCCTCCTGCCTGGTGCGGGAGGGCGCGCGGCCGGCCCGCAGCGGGAGGAGGGAGGCGACGTACTCGGCGGCCCGTTCCTCCTGCGAGGTGTAGACGGAGCGGGCGAGGACGGACTGCACGAAGCGCGGGTCGAGGGTGGGCATCAGGAGCCGGGCGGCCTCGTCCTGGTCGGCCTCGCTGAAGCCGTGGCCGAGCAGCATGTGGCCGAGCTCGTGCATGACGATGTGTTCCTGGTGGGCCCGGCTGGTGTCCGCGAGGTAGAGGACGTAGTCGACGTCGTCGGTGGCCACCCACAGGCCGCAGGGGCTGCCCTGGCGGACCGGCAGGGGGATCGGGACGAGCGAGATCCCGCGGCCGCGCTGGCGCTCGACGCTGTCGACGAGCGAGTTGATGCTGAAGGGGCTCGGGAGGTCGATCCGGGCCACCACGTCCGCGCAGTGTTTTCGCAGGTCCTTGTCGTTCAACTCCGGCCCCCAGAGGCGTTCGTTCTGCTTCCATCGGACAAACGGCACGCCATCCCCCGGACGCTGATCGGGCTCCCCCTGGCCGCTCGGTCGAGGACCGCGTGGAGGGGAGCCTAACGAATCGGCCCGCCCGCTCCCGCCGGGCGGGTCCCGTTCACATGCGCCGGCGCGGATCGGCCTTGCTCAGGAGGTCCAGCATGGGCGACAGGGCCTGGAAGGCGTCCTCGGGCAGCCCCGCGACCTGGCGCAGGGCGATGCCTCTGGCCCCCTGGGCCTTCAGCGCGCCCAGCAGCAGCAGGTCGTTGGGGTCCGCGGCGGGGATGCGGTGGTCGACGAAGTACCCGGCCGGGAGGCTGATCCTGGCGGCGAGTTCGTCCAGCGGCAGGCGCAGCCGCTCGTCCCACCGGCCGGCCCGCAGGCCGTCGAGGGCGTCGCGGCCGATCGGGCAGTTCCTGGCGGTCAGGACGGCGACGCGGGCGTCGTCGTCGAGGGCCGCGGCGGTGTCGGGCTGCAGCACCTTGAGGATGCCGTCGAGGCGCTGGAGCACCATGTCCGGGTCCGGTGCGGGCGTGCCGCCGGCGGCCTCCCCCTCGGAGAGGAAGTACGAGATCGGCACGCGGTAGACGTTCGCCAGCGCGGTCAGGCTGTTGATGCCCGGGTTCGCGACCCGCTCGTTGCGCAGGTTGTGCACCGTCTGACGGCTGATCGTGGGGCTGCCGGGGTACCGCTCCGCGTACTCCTGGCTGGCCTGCTCCACCGCGTGGTAGTCCCGCGGGCCGGTGCCGTCGGGGTGTCCGGTGCTCATGAGGTGCGTGAGTCGCTCCGCGATGGTCCGGCGGTGAGCCGCGGTGTCCTCGGCCATCTTCCTGTGCACTCCTTCGCGGTGTCGGGTCCAGCGTCGTCAATCATACGTGACGAGAAGTCGGCTGAACGGCGTTCTCATCAAGCATCCTTGACAGACCGGGGTCCGTGTATGCACGATCGGTCGCGACGCCGCACCGGACGGTGAGGACCTGCAAGGCGTGGACGGGCAGTACACGGGGGCCGTCCCGCCGCGACACGGGGGCAGGTCCCGGCTCCGTCCGGTCGGCGGGCGAAGGTGCCGCATGCGCGCATTGCATGCGCCGCCGGCCACCCGCAGCCACCCCACGGGCTCCGGGTGGCCGGCACCGCACCTGACCACGGTCTCCGGCGGTGGAGGGGGGACGGGGGTTCCCCTCCACCCCGGCAAAACTGCGCGCCCGGTTCAGTCCTGCTCGTCCTCGGGCAGCAGCCCCGCCGCGCGGTCGCGGGCCTCCTGGACCATGATCGGCGGGTCCGGGTCGGGGTCCGACGGGCGCGGCTGCTCCGGGCCGTCCGGGCCGAGCCGCACCACCGGTTCGACGCGCACCAGTTGGAAGCGGCGCCCCGCGGCCTCGACGGTGTTGGCCCGCAGTGCGTCCAGTCGGTCGGCCGCGGCGGCGTAGGCGGCGAGTTCGTCCTCGCCCAGACCGGGGTCGGTCATCGGCGCGAACTCGCGCAGGTAGGCGGCCAGGGTGTCGCGGGCGGCCTGCGGTGTCTCGCAGGCACCGGTCATCGGGCCCCAGCGCCCGTCACGCTGTTCGGCGACGGCGCAGTGCACGGGCAGCACGAACACGTTCGGGTGAAGCGCAGAGGCCTGCCTGGCGTCCTCGCGGACCTCCTCGGTGATCGAACGGCCGCTCGGCACCAGGGTCATCAGGTCGAGCCGGACGATGCCGTCGACCAGCGAGACGGCCGCGGCCGGGTCGATCACGTAGCCGTCGACCCGGGACGGCGCCCGGTGCCCCCGGCCGACCGGCGCCGGGTCCGGGTCCGTGGGGCGCGGCGGTTCGACGCCCTCGGGGCCCCCGCGCAGCACCTGTTCGGCGCGGAAGACCCGGTACTGCCGCCCGGCGACGGCCAGTTCGTCGAGCTTCTCCCACTCCAGCCGCTCGTACGCGGCGGTGTAGGCGGCGCGCTCGGCGTCGGTGATGTCCCAGGGGGCGGCCCACCGGCCGCCGGGTTCGCCGTGCGCCCAGCAGCGGAAGACGTGCCCGAGGTCGTCGCGAGCGCCCTGCGGCGTGCCCGCGTGGAAGCAGAGGATCCGCCAGGCCCCCTCGGGGGTGCGCTCGATCGAGCCGAAGACCGGCGGCATCATGAGCAGGTCCGGATAGCGTTCGCGCGACTCCCACGCCTCCAGGCCGGCCACGGCGGAGACCGGGTCGTCGGTGTGGGTGACCCGGATGGTGAGGTGGTCGGGAATGGGCACCACGTCGTCGTCCATGCGGCCAGTGGTAGCGCAGCGGACCGCCGTTCGAGGTGTCCTTGGGTGAACTGCCGTCACGCAGTGGGTAGTTGTGGGATCCTTCGGCGCTAGTGCGCGCCCTCGCCGGCCGCCGCCCGCCGGGCCCGCTCGACGCGCCAGCGGCCGAGCATCCCGTGCAGCTCGTCGATCATGAACTCGAAGAACTCGGCACTCTCGGCGAGCCGCCGCCCCGCCGCGGTGTCGGCGCCGACGACCGACTCGCCGTCCTTGAGCACCCGGATCCAGCGCATGATGATCTCGTCGCGCCGAGTCAGCGACTCGAACCAGACGTCGTTCAGCACCCGGTAGCGGTCGCGCCGGGATCCGGGCTCGCGCTCCTTGGAGACCAGCCCGACCTGGGTCAGGTAGCGCATCGCGCCCGACACGGCCGCCGGGCTGATCCGCAGCCGCTCGGAGAGCTCGGCGGAGGTGAGCACGCCGCTCTCCTCGGCCATCAGGCAGGAGAAGATCCGCGCGGGCATCCGGGCCATGCCCGCCACCACCAGGTCGGCCGCGAACCGCTCGACGAAGTCCGCCTTCTCCTGGTCCCGCTCCGCCACCGCACACCGTCCCGAATCCGCTGTCGATCTTCCGACGATCTTCCGAGGGAACTTTAACGCCTTCCCAATATTCACGTTTTTCTGAAACTACGGTACTTTCGACAACATGACGAAGGCAATCGCCCTCTCCGGCCTCCGCAAGGACTTCGGCCGGACCACCGCGCTGGACGGCCTCGACCTCGACGTCGAGACCGGCGAGGTGCACGGCTTCCTCGGCCCCAACGGCGCCGGGAAGTCCACCACCATCCGGATCCTGCTCGGCCTGCTGCGCGCGGACGGCGGCACCGTCCGGCTGCTCGGCAAGGACCCCTGGCACGACGCCGTCGAACTGCACCGCCGGCTCGCCTACGTGCCGGGCGACGTCGAACTGTGGCCGGGCCTCACCGGCGGCGAGGCCATCGACCTCCTCTCCCGGCTGCGCGGCCGCCCCGACCGCCGTCGGCGCGACGAGCTCGTCGAGCGCTTCGACCTCGACCCCACCAAGAAGGGCCGCAGCTACTCCAAGGGCAACCGGCAGAAGGTCGCCATCGTCGCCGCCCTCGCCTCCGACGCCGAGCTCCTGCTCCTCGACGAACCCACCTCCGGGCTCGACCCGCTCATGGAGGTCGTCTTCCAGGACGTCGTCCGCGAGGCCAAGGACCAGGGCCGGACGGTCCTGCTCTCCAGCCACGTCCTCGACGAGGTCGAGAAGCTGGGCGACCGCGTCAGCATCATCCGGCGCGGCCGGGTGGTCCAGAGCGGCACCCTCGGCGAACTGCGCCACCTCACCCGCACCACCGTCGAGGCCGAGACCGTCCGGCTCGTCACCGGCCTCGACGCACTGCCCGGCGTGCACGGCGTGCGCACCGACGGCGCCCGGGTGCGCTTCGCCGTGGACGGCGCCGAACTCGACGCCGCCGTCCGCCGGCTGAGCGAGGCCGGACTGCGCAGCCTGGTCAGCCACCCGCCCACGCTGGAGGAGCTCATGCTGCGCCACTACGGCGACGAACTCGCCGGCGAGCACCCCGGCGGGCCCGGCGCGGACGCCGGAGCCGCACGATGACCACCACCGCCGCGACCCCCGGCACCCGCCGCACCACCGCCGCCGGACACCGCCCCGCCGCCCGCGGCCCGTTCGCCGGCACCGGTGCCCTGCTCCGCTTCGACCTGCGCCGCGACCGCGTCCGGCTGCCCGCCTGGGTGCTCGGCCTCGGCCTGCTCACCCTCGGCACCGCCAACAGCCTGCACACCGTCTACCCGACCGCCGCCGACCGCGCCTCGATCGGCCACGCCTCCGCGAACCCCGCCGTCCTCGCCATGACCGGCCCCCGGCACTACCTCGCCGACTACACGTGGGGCGCCATGCTCGGCCACCGGATGCTCGGACTCACCGTCGTCCTCGTCGCGCTCATGAGCATCCTGACCGTCACCCGGCACACCCGGGCCGAGGAGGAGAGCGGCCGCGCCGAACTCGTCCGCTCCGCCGCCGTCGGCCGGCACGCCCACCTGGCCGCCGCGCTCGCCACCGCCGCCGTCGCCGACCTCGCCCTCGGTCTCCTGCTCGCCGCCGGGCTGCCCGGACTCGGCGTCCCGGACCTCACCACCGGCGGCGCCCTGCTCTACGGCGCGGCGCTCGCCACCGCCGGGCTGCTCTTCGCCGCGGCCACCGCCGTCACCGCCCAGGCCACCGCACACACCCGGACGGCCTCCGGCCTCGCCCTCGCCGTGCTCGGCGCCGCCTACGCGGTGCGCGCGGCCGGCGACGCCGCCGACAGCGCCCTCGCCTGGGCCTCCCCCATCGGCTGGCTCCAGCACACCTACCCGTTCGTCGACGACCGCTGGTGGCCGCTGCTGCCCGCGCTCGCCCTCACCGCCGCCGTCGCCGCGGCCGGGTTCGGGCTGAGCACCCGCCGGGACGTCGGCGCGGGCCTGCGCGCCACCCGCCCCGGACCGCCCACCGGCAGCGCCGCCCTCGGCACCCCGCTCGGCCTCGCGCTGCGCCTGCACCGCGGCCTGATCGGCGGCTTCGCGACGGCCCTCCTGCTCCTCGGGGCGATGTACGGCTCGCTGCTCGGGAACGCCGACTCGATGCTCAAGGACGTCGACCGGATCCGCGAGGCCCTCGCCCGGCTCGGCGGCCACAGCCTCGCCGACTCCTTCGCCGCGCTGACGATGCTCGTGGTGGCCGTCGTCGGCGCCGTGTACGCCGTCCTCGCGATGCTGCGCCCGCGGGCCGAGGAGACGGCCGGGCGGGTCGAACCGGTGCTCGCGGCCGCCGTCTCCCGGGCCGGCTGGCTGGGCGCGCACATCGCGGCGGCGCTGATCGGCTCGACGGCCGTGCTGCTCGCGGCGGGCGCCGGGTTCGGGATCGCGGGGGCCGCCTCCACCGGCGACGGCGGCGAGTTCCTCCGGCTGGCCGGCGCGGCCCTGGCGTTCGCGCCCGCCCAGTGGGTGACGGTGGGCTTCGCCGCGGCCGTGTACGGGTGGCTGCCCAGGGCCACCGCGCTGGCCTGGCTGCTGCCCGGGTACGGCTTCGTGATCGGCTACCTCGGGCCGCTGCTGCGGTTCCCCGAGGGCCTCGACCGGCTCTCCCCGTTCGGCCAGGTGCCGCGGCTGCCCGCGGCGGCCATGGACTGGACGCCGCTCGCCGTGCTCACCCTCGTCGCGGCGGCACTGATCGCACTCGGGCTGGCCGGGTTCCGGCGGCGCGACCTGGACACCGGCTGACGACACCGGGCTGCACCAACGCCTGTTTCAGGCAAAGGAGTTGACGAGCGACAGCCAGCGGCGACGCCGGGTGTCAAGCCTCCCAGGGAGGAGAGAACGTGCCGATTGCGTGCGATCGGGGTCGCCCGCCCCGGGCGGCGCGCGCTCGGACGTCTGGCGTAGCCGGTGGGCCGGGGCGGGACGGGCCGGACACGGGCCCCTAAGGTCGCCTACGGAGGGTGCGGAGGGCCGCGAGCGAACGGGGGCAGGCGGCGCCTCCCGGCCCGCCTTCTTCCGTGCCATGCCGACCCTTGCTGGGGGACCACCATGTCCGAGCACGAAGGAATACCCACCGCCGCCCCGCGCATCGGCCGCCGCCGCCTGCTGCGCGCGGGCCTCGGCGCCGGCGGCGCCCTGGCCACCGTCCGGCTGCTGCCCGGCCGGGCCCGGGCCACCGCGCCCGTGCCCACCGCCGCACCGGTGCCGACCGGTGCGGCCGCCGCGGCGCAGCCCTGGCCCGAGTGGGCGCGCCACGCCCGCCTGGCCGACGGCACGTTCAACGAGGCCGCCGACATGCAGCCGGCCGTCGACGCGCTGAAGGCCCAGAACGTCAGCGTGATCGAGCTCGACACGATCCTGTCCGACTGGCACACCGACGCCGAGTTCGCGGCGCACATGGCCGACGTGACGACCTTCACCCGCCTCGCGCACGCCGCCGGCCTGAGAGTGGTCATGTACTACCCCTCGCTGGAGGTCATCTCCCCCGGCGGCCTCAAGGGCCGGTCCTTCTACAAGAACGCCGAGGGCGGCGCGTGGGTCCAGCGCGACCTCGACGGCAAGCCGAACGTCTTCTACGGCAACGTGGTGGTGTGGGTCGACAAGGACGACGAGAGCGTCTGGCTCAGCCCCAATTCCCCTTGGCGGGACTACTACCTCAAGCGGATCAAGCTCCTCGCCGCGACCGGCGTCGACGCGATCTGGCCGGACGTGCCGATCTACTTCGACGGCGTGCTGTCCTGGTGCGACGCCTCCACGTGGGGCGCCGCGGCGTTCAAGGCCGACACCGGGCTCGCCCTGCCGAGGGCCGCCGACTACGCCGACCCGGTCTTCCGCGCCTACGTCGAGTGGCGCCACGGCAACCTCGCCCGGTTCCAGCTGGACATCGCCGCCGCCGCGCGCTCCGTCAACCCCGACCTGGTCGTCTTCTCCGAGACCGTCTCGATGGACTACCGCTACGCGACCACGATCGGCCTGGACGGCGCCTACCTCCGCCAGGCCGACGCCGGCATCAGCCAGGTGTGGGAGGTGGACGTCCTCGGCAACTACGACGGCATGCGCCACGCCACCGCCACCGACTGGACCTGCCTGATCTCGATGTACAAGTACGCCCGCGCCGCCAGCGGCAACCGGCCCGCGTGGGCCTTCTCCTACGGCTGGCAGCCGGACGACGCCTCGCTCGTGCTCGCCCAGGTGATCGCCACCGGCTGCAACCCCTACGAGGTCAGGACGCCCTACAAGAACGAGGGCGTGGACGCGGCGATGCGCACCCGGGTCTACGCCTTCGTCCGGGCCAACGAGGCGCGCATCTTCGACGCCGCCTCCCTCGCCCAGGTGGGCGTCTACCACTCCAGCGCCTCGCGGGACTACGTCGGCCCCACCGCGGGCAACGGGATGTACGTCACCGTCGATCCCCCGGCCGGGGTCACCGACTGGTGGGGCGGCGGCGACCCGACGATGAGCTGCGCGACGATGCCGTGGCTGGGCGAGTTCCGCGGCACCGTCAAGGCCCTGGTGTACGCGCACGTCCCGTTCGACACCGTGACGAGCCCCGGGCTGACGGCCGCCGACCTCGCCCGGTTCAAGGTCGTGCTGCTGCCCAACCTCCAGGCCGTCTCGGACCCGGAGGCGGCGGTCCTGCGGGACTACGTCCGAGCCGGCGGCACCGTCCTGATCACCGGCCCCGACCCCACCGGCCTCGACGGGCTCGGCGCCCGGCGCGCCGAGTTCGCGCTCGCCGACGTCCTCGGGCTGAGCCGGGCGGGCGAACTGCCGGACACCAACCGGAACGCGTACGGCGCCGGCACCGCGTGGTACGTCAAGGCCCTGCCGGGGCTGAGCTACCTCACGGGGAACGACCAGGCCTCGGCCGACCTGCTGCTGGCGCCGGTACGGCAGTCCGCGCCGCCGGCCGTCACCCTGGCCGGGGACCGCCGCATCTTCCTGGAGGCCCGCCGGCTCGGCGGCGACGTCGTCGTCCACCTCGTGAACTTCACCGACTTCGGCGACACCCAGGCCGACTTCCGCACCACGCCCACCGATTGCACGCTCTCCTGCGCCCTGCCCGCGGGCGCCGCCGTCGCCTCGGTGACCGTCGCCTCCCCGGACGGCACCGACCCGGCGCCCGGGCCGGTGCCGTACACCGTCACCGGCTCGACGGTCAGCGTGCCGCTGACGGTCGTGCAGTACTCGCTGGTCACGATCTCGACGCGGTAGCGCCGGCCGGGTTCACAGGCTCGGCGCCGGGATCCGCCACAGCGCCGCCGGGTTGGACTCGCCGCCCGGCGACGACTCGAAGGCGATCCACTTCCCGTCCGGGGACCAGCTCGGCGCTCCGTCGTAGGAGCCGTCGTTCCTGGTCACCCGGACGGGCTCGCCGCCGTCCGCCGCCACCACGAAGACCTGCGCGTTCGCCAGGGTGCCGGCGTTGGACGAGAAGACCAGGTGCCGGCCGTCCGGCGACCACGTCGCATCGGTGTGCTCCCCGGGCGAGTCGGTGACCCGGCGCAGCCCGGTGCCGTCCGCCCCGACCGTCCACAGGGCCCAGCTCTCGCTGCCGGCGTCGCGGCGCTGGAAGACGATCCGGTCACCCTTGGGGGACCAGTTCGGCTGCCGGTTGTCGGTCTTCGTGCCCTTGCCGTCGACGAGGCGCACGGGCGCGCCGCCGCTCCGGCGGACCTTCCAGATCGAGTCCTGCTCGGCGCTGTCGCCGTGGACTGACGCGTGCTCGGGCTCCCAGCTCTGCTGGAAGACGATCCACTCGCCGTCCGGGGAGAAGCTCGGCTCGTTGAAGCCGCTGTCGTCGTCGTGCCGGGTGACCCGCTCGGGGGTGCCGCCCGGCTTCATCGTCCAGACCTCGTCGTGGCCGCCGTCCCGGTCGGTGGCGAAGGCGAAGGCGTCGGCGGCGGCGTTCCAGCTGGTGCCCGGGAGGTTGACGGCGGCCTTGTCCGGGTCCTCCAGCACCTTGCGCAGCGTGCGGTCGCCCTCCACGGGGAGCACGCCGAGGGCGGCTGCGCCCTTGTTGTAGCCCTCGGCGAACTCGGTGACCAGCACGGAGGCGCCGTCCGGGGCGAACGCGGGGTTCTGCGCGCTCTTCGTCCCGCCCGCCCGGTAGAGCAGTTCGGCGCCGTCGGCCCGGCGCTCGCCCGGCCCTCCGGCGGGTGGCCCTCCGGTGGGCGACCCCGCGGTAGGCGGCGCGGCGGCGGCCGTGGACAGGCCGGGCTCCGGTTCGCCCTCCGAACCGGAGCCGCTGCATCCGGCGACCAGCACCACGGCGGTCGACGAGGCGGCGATCAGCACACGAATCCTCATGCACGACACGCTAGTTGACGGATCCTCAGGCGCGTGTACGCGAGATGAAGAGACGGTGCCCCGGCCTCTGCGGGGCCTCAGGAGTCGCCGTCCAGCAGGTGCTGGTGCACCTCCTGGAACGTCCACGGGCCGCCGGCCGTCCGGGAGAACACCCACACGAGGTCGAAGCGGTCCGGCCAGACCGCCGGCGCGCCGCTGCCCGTCGCGCCGAGGGCCTCCACGATCCGCGGGATGCGCCCGTGCTCCCAGCTGATGAGCACCGGCTGGGCGCCCGTCAGCACCGCCCCGGCGAGCTCGGTCTCCTGCGACTCGGCGTAGGTGATGTCGACCTTCAGGCCGAGCGCGGCGCCCAGCGGGGTGACGGTCTGCCGCATCCGGTGCGCGCCGGCGAGCGGGCCCTGGTCGGAGGCGGCGTAGATCCGGGCGGGCTTGCGGAGCCCGGTGGCCGGCGGGTCGAACAGCTTGGGCAGCGCCTTCGCCCGGGACCAGCCGCGCTCGGTCAGCGACTTGCTGTCGTGCTTGCCGTTCTCGTCCAGGCCCGGCGTGCTGCCGTCCGGCTTCTCGCCGTGCCGGATGATCATCACGAAGGCGTCGCCGCCGGGATCGCTCGCGCGGGCGGCGGTCGCGTTCGCGGCCTTGGCCGCCTTCTTGGAGTCGGACTTGGAGTTCGACGAGCAGCCGGTGAGCAGCACGGGCACGACCGCGGTCAGGCCGGCGAGCAGGGTGCGGCGGGAGAGCGGAGAGGTCACGCGGCACCCCGCTCCAGGCGGACCAGCAGGTCGACGGCGGTGCCGCCGCCGTTCTGGCCGTCGTCCTGACCCTTGTGCCCGGGATCGCCGCCGACCGGACGCAGGACGCTCTCCGCCCGGACGACGGTCAGGCCGTGGTCGGCGACGTCCGCGAGGACGTCCTCCGGGCCGTACAGGACGCGCGGGTCCTGCGGGCCGCCGACGCCCTCGGCCAGGTTGCGCAGGTCGTGCCCGATCACCAGCAGGGTGCCGCCGGGGGCGAGCGCGCCGGCCGCGCGGCGCAGGGCGGCACGCCGGTCGCGGGCGGGCACCTGGAGGTAGGCGACCAGGACGAGGTCGTAGCCGGCGGCCGACGGGTCGAAGGTGCGGGCGTCGTCGTGGCGCCAGGTGAGCCGGTCGGCGACCTCGTCGGGCAGTTCGGCGGTGAGCCGTTCGGCGCGCTCGATGGCGACGGCGGAGAAGTCCAGGCCGGTGACGTCCCAGCCCTGGCCGGCCAGCCAGATCGCGTTGCGGCCCTCGCCGGCGGCGACGTCCAGGGCGTGGCCGGGCGCGCGGCCGGTCAGTTCGCGGACGACCCACAGGTTGGGATCGACGCCCCACACCAGCTCCTCCGCGGCGTAGCGGTCGTCCCAGTCCTGGCTGTCCATGGCGAGTCCTCCGTTCGGCGGGCCTGCGAGGTACCGGTCAACTTACCGGTCCGCGCAAGCCTCACCCGGGAAGGGTCCGGCCGCTGGACACGACGGATCGGGCTCCGGCCGGGACCGGCGAGGGCGCGGCCGGGACCGGCGAACCCTTGACGCGGATTATTGGTCCAGTCCAATCTGTGGTACCGAGTTCACGCGCCACCCGCCCGCGCGCCCCCACAGCGCCCGGCACGGCTCCCCACGGCCCGTCCGGGCCACCGCACCGCCGGAACCCCCACACATCCGGAGGACACACCGCATGCACGACCGCGTCATGCCCGCGCGCGCCGACGCGCACCGGGCCGCACCGCGCAGACGGGCCACCGCCCTGGCCCTCGCGGCCACCCTCACCACCGGCACGGCCGCCCTCGCGCTCACCCTCGGCCCCGCGTCCGCCGCGACCGTCGACCTGCTGACCAACGGCGACTTCGAGACCGGCACCCTGGCCGGCTGGACCTGCTCGAACGGCTCGGTCGTCACCACCCCGGCGCACGGCGGGACCCACGCGCTCAGCGGGGCGGCGTCGGCCTCGGACACCGCGCAGTGCCGGCAGACCGTCGCCGTCCAGCCGAACACCGCCTACACGCTGTCCGGCTGGGTGCAGGGCAGCTACGTCTACCTCGGCGCCACCGGAGACGGCGTCAACTCCTCGACCTGGACGCCCGGGGCGACCGGGTGGAGCCGGCTGAGCACGAGCTTCACCACCGGGGCGACGACCAGCTCGGTGACCGTGTTCACCCACGGCTGGTACGGCACCGGCACCTACTACGCCGACGACCTCACGCTGACCGGCCCGTCCGGGCCGACCTCGTCGACGAGCCCCACGGCGACCGGCAGCCCCACCGCCTCGACCAGCCCGACCGCGTCCACGAGCCCGACGGCGTCCACGAGCCCGACGGCGTCCACGAGCCCCACCGCCTCGACCAGCCCGACCGCGACCGGCAGCCCGACTGCCACCGCCACCGCCACCGCCACCGGCAGCCCCACCCCGACCGCCACCGCGACGGCGAGCGGCCCCGCCGGGGACGGCAAGGTCACGACCCCCACCGGCGTCTCCGTCACCAAGGTCACCGCCAACGCCGTCGTGCTGACCTGGCAGCCCTCCACGCTGCCCTCCGGCGACGGCCCGGTCGCCTACAAGGTGTGGTCCAACGGACAACTGGTCGCCACCTCGATGGGCACCTCGGTCGCGGTCAGCTCGCTGCTCCCCCGCAGCGGCTACACCTTCAGCGTGCAGGCGTACTCCGGCGGCCACGCCTCCGCCCAGTCCGCGCCGGTGTCCACCACGACCGCCGACGCGCCCGCCCAACAGCCCGTCCGCTCGGCCTACTTCGACCAGTGGGGCATCTACGAGAACGCGTACTACCCGAAGAACGTCGACACCAGCGGCGCAGCCGGCAAGCTCGACGTCGTCCACTACGCGTTCGCCAACATCGACCCGACGAAGTTCACCTGCTTCCAGGCGGTGAAGGCCTCCGACTCCGCCAACGAGAGCAACCCGAACGCCGGTGACGGCGCCGGCGACGCCTACGCCGACTACCAGGACGGCTACACCGCCGCGAACAGCGTCGACGGCACCGACGACGGCTGGGACCAGCCCCTCAAGGGCAACTTCAACCAGCTGCGCCAGCTCAAGGCCAAGTATCCGAACCTGCGCTTCACCATCTCCATCGGCGGCTGGACGTACTCCAAGTACTTCTCCGACGCCGCCGCGACCGACGCCTCCCGCAAGGCGTTCGTCTCCTCGTGCGTCGACATGTTCCTCAAGGGCGACCTGCCGACCGGCGTCGCCGGCGACGCCTCCGGCGGCCCCGCCTCGGCGGCCGGCATCTTCGACGGCGTCGACCTCGACTGGGAGTACCCGGCCTCGGCCGGCGGCCACACCGGCAACCACTACTCCCCCGCCGACAAGCAGGACTTCACCCTGCTGCTCAAGGAGTTCCGCACCCAGCTGGACGCCCTCGGCGCCGCCCAGGGCAAGCGCTTCCTGCTGACCGCCGCCCTGCCCAGCGGCCAGGACAAGATCGCCCAGCTGGAGACCGACAAGATCGGCGCCTACCTGGACTACGCCGACGTCATGTCCTACGACATGCACGGCGCCTGGGACGCCAAGGGCCCGACCAACCACCAGGACCCGCTGCACGACAGCCCGGCCGACCCGACCACGCCGATCACCCCCGGCACCCGCAAGTACAACGTGGACACCATGCTCGCCGCGTACACCACGGGTCTCCCCGAGTACGGCATCCCCGGCGGCTTCCCGGCGAACAAGCTCGTCCTCGGCATCCCGTTCTACTGGCGCGGCTGGACGGGCGTCCCAGCCGGCTCGAACTACGGCCTGTACCAGAGCGCGACCGGCCCGACCGCGGCCAAGCCGCTCAGCCAGGAGGCCGGCCTGGCCGCCTGGAAGGAGCTCGACCCGACCGCCGCGAACACCCACTGGGACCCGGTCACCGAGAGCAGCTGGGTCTACGACGGCACCAACTTCTGGACCGGCGACACCCCGCAGGCCATCCAGGCCCGCGGCGCCTACGCCAAGGGCAAGGGGCTGGGCGGCATGTTCGCCTTCTCCTTGGAGAACGACGACGCCTCCGGCACGCTGCTGAACACCATGGACAGCAGCCTTCATTGACGGATCGTCAGAAATGAGACAGGGCCGTGCGGATCGCCGATCGATCCGCACGGCCCCGGGCCTTCGGTGACTAGTCACCGCCGCCCAGGTTCAGGTGCGGAAAGAGATCGGTGAACGGCTGCGTGGTGACGCGGACGCTCCCGCCGAACGGGTCGTCGAAGTCCCAGATCATGAACAGCAGGAACGCGATCAGCGCGCTGAAGCAGCCCGCCAGGATCAACTCCCGCGGCGTGCGCCGGATCTGGAGCGCGAAGAGCATGCCGAAGGTGACCAGCCCGCCCGCGATGAGCCCGAACCAGACCACCCCGGGCATCGTCGGCCCGGCGTTCTGCCCGCGCGCGTTGCGGGCGTCGGTGGCGGCGGCGATCCGGTCCATCACGGGCTGGTAGGTCTGCGCCTCCAGCTCGTTCGCGGGCTGCCGGGTGGCGACGTCCGAACGCACCTGGGCCAGCAGCTCGTTGCCCTTGTCGGAGACGCTCCCGTGGTCGCGCATGTAGTCCCACTCGACCTGGACGACGTACGACACGTAGGCGTCCACGTCGGCCCTGATCTTGTCGCGGACCTCGGCCGGGTAGACCACCGCCCGGTCGCTCACCTCCTGGAGCGACTGGGCCTCGCGGAACACGCCGTCCTGGGCGCTGCCGCGCGCCTCCCAGACGCCCGCGATCGCGAGGCCGAGGACGATCGCGTAGACCACGCCGATCATCATCGTGATGTACTCGATCACGTCCGGGGTCTCGGCGTGCTTCACGGTGCCCACCCGGCGGTGCCGTAGCACGACCACCGCCACGACGACGGCGCACGCCGCCGCCATGGCGATGGCCAAAGCGACCCACTCGTCCATGGGGACTCCCTTCTCTGGCTCTGCTCGGTGACGGGGAATGTCGGGGTGGGGCCCGGACGCGAAAGGTCCGGGCCCAGCGGGTTGTTCAGGGGTTCTTCGGGGGTCGTTTCGGGGGGCGGGCGGCGGTCAGGAACCGCTCGACCGGCCTCGGCCGCCACCACCGCCGCGGCCCGGGCGCAGCGCTGCCGCCGCGATCACCGCGGGCACGGTCACGATGAGCATCGTGGTGGTCGTCTTGGCGGTGCGGTGGTGCACCGGGGCCTCCGCCAGGGGCTGACCGACCGGCACGTGGTAGCGGGCCTGCGGCGCGGGAGTCGGCCACGCCGGGGCCGGCGGGGGCGGAGGCGGCGGGCTCGCCGCCGGGGTGGGGAGCACCGCGGCCGGGCTCGGCGAAGGGGCCGCGCGGGGCACGGGGGGCGCCGGCCGGGGCGTCTGCGGCACGGCCGGGGCGGGGAGTCGCGGGGCCGGCGCCGGTGCGGGCGGCGGCGGGGGTGCCGACGACGGGGGCGGAGGCGCCGGTGTGCGCGTCGGACTCGGGGGTGTGGCGCTCGGCGTGGGGGTCGGGGTGGGTGTCGGAGTCGGGGTTGGAGTCGGCGTAGGGGTCGGTGTCGGCGTCGGGCTCGGGCACGAATGGTGATGGTGTCCCCAGTGGTACCCGTGGTCCCAGTGGTCCCCGCCGTGGTCCCCGCCCTTGCCGTCCTGCCCGTCGTCGTCATCGTCATCGCCGTGCGGCCGGCACGGGTGGTGCCAGTGCACCTGGACGTCCACGCCGACCCCGACCCCGACGCCGACGTCGTGCCCGTCCGGCCCGACGTCCACCGAGACGTCCGTGCCGGTGCAGACGCAGACGTCGGCGACCGGCCCGTGCGGGTGCCCCCCGCCGTGGCGCACGGCGCCCGAGGCCGACGCGCCGCTCAGCAGCGCGCACATGGCCACCACGCCGACCGCGGCACCGGCCACCCGCGCCTTTCGCCCGCGGACGGCACCTCCTCGGCCGTCCACCGGTATCCGTCGGAGCTGCCGGGGCTGCCGGGGCTGCGGCATGGATCCACCCACCTCTCGGATCGTCGGGAAAGCACACCGCCGTTGCGGGCAGAGTGCTCTGGGGCAGGAAAGCCGGACGGAGGGGCGCAGCAGGACCGGCACGTGCCGTGCGGAACCGCGGACCGCGGGTCCGCCGCCCCCGTCAGGCGAACGGCCCGCCTCCGGGGGCGGGCCGTCCGTCATCTGGTCAAACGATCTTCGAGCGGGCCGGTTACGGCCTCGGCTCGTTCCGGGAGCAAAAATCGACCGCCGCTCGCGGTCCGGCGGCCGGGGCCGCCCGGCGCTCAGTGACGGCCGTGCGCGATCTCGACGTTCTCCAGGACGCCGACCGCGTCCGGCACCAGGATCGCGCACGAGTAGTAGGCGCTGACCAGGTAGGAGATGATCGCCTTCTCGTCGATGCCCATGAAGCGGACCGACAGCGACGGCTGGTACTCGTCCGGCAGGCCGGTCTGGTGCAGGCCGATGACGCCCTGGTTGTCCTCGCCGGTACGGATCACGAGGATCGAGCTCGTGTTCTCCTTGGTGATCGGGATCTTGCTGCACGGCAGGATCGGCACCCCGCGCCAGGCCGGCACCTGCTGCCCGCCGAGGTCGACGTGGTGCGGGTAGATCCCGCGGGCGTTGAGCTCGCGGCCGATCGCCGCGATGGCGCGCGGGTGGGCGAGCAGGTAGTCGGGGTCGCGGCGGCGGTTGAGCAGCTCGTCCAGGTCGTCCGGGGTGGGCGGGCCGGAGTGGGTCTGGATCCGCTGGTCGAAGTCGGCGTTGTTGAGCAGGCCGAACTCCGGGTTGTTGATCATCTCGAACTCCTGCCGCTCGCGCAGGGCCTCGATGGTCAGGCGCAGCTGGTGCTCGATCTGGTTCATCGGCTGGTTGTACAGGTCCGCGACGCGGGTGTGGACCTTGAGGATGGTCTGCGCGACGCTGAGCTCGTACTCGCGCGGCTTCAGCTCGTAGTCCACGAAGGCGCCGGGCAGTTCGTGCTCGCCGTGGTGGCCGGCCGACATGGCGATCTCGGCCTCGCCGCGCTCGTTCTGCGCCTGCAGCGGCAGGGCCAGGAACTCCTGGAGGTGCTCCTGGAGGGTCGGCGCGTTGTCGCGGATCTGCTCGAAGTCGCGGCGGCTGAGCGTGAGGACGACACCGGCGGTCGCGCTCTTGGCGGTGTACTCCCAGACCGCGTCCGGGTTCAGGATGGCGTCGTCGCCGAAGCGGTCGCCGTCGCCGAGCACGCCGACGACCGTCTCGTCGCCGTACTTGCCCGTGCCGATCTTGTTGATCTTGCCGTGCGCGATCAGGTAGATCCGGTCGGCCGCCTCGCCCTGGGTGACGAGCACCTCGCCGGGGCCGAAGTCCCGCTGCTGGCAGCGGTCGGCGAGGGCGGTGAGCACGTCGTCGTCCTCGTAGCCGCGCAGCAGGGCGAGCTCGCCGAGCTCGCGGGGGATCACCCGGACCTCGGACCCGGTCTTGATGAACTCGACCACGCCGTTGCCGACGGTGTAGGTGAGGCGACGGTTCACCCGGTAGGCACCACCGTGGGCCTCGACCCAGGGGAGCACCTTGAGCAGCCAGCGGGAGGTGATCTCCTGCATCTGCGGTGCGGACTTGGTGGTGGTCGCGAGGTTGCGGGCAGCGGCTGTGGCGAGGGACTGCTGCTGTGCCTGCTGTGTCTCGGTGCTGGTGTCGACGGGCATCGGCAGGGGTCTCCTTCATCTGGTCGAAATCACGCGGGCGGGTCGGACCGATCCGTCCCGGCCGGAGCCATGGCGGATCATCAGATACGCGTATTGGTGGGGGTTTTGGCGAAGTCTGCGCAAGCGCGGGCGCCTCTCCCGGCGGCCCACCCGGAACCCTAGATCACCGGGGCCCGGCCAGAGCCGTACGGCGGCCGAGTGCCCCCCGATAGGGTGAATCTGATCCGGATCCGCCCGCTCCGCGCGAAAAGCCTGTCAAACGTCCGTTCGCCGCGCGGATCCGCGTGTGCCGGAGGCCTGGTCAGGGCCGCGTCGCGGAGCCGCCGGGGCCGCGACCGGCCGCCAGCGCCGGGGCCGTGACGGGCCCAACGGGGTGGCGCGCGGCGTCAACACGACGCACCGCCACGCCGGTTGCGGCGTGGCGGTGCGGTGGTTCGTGTGCGGGGCCCAGGGGGCTGTCGTCGCACGGCAGGCGGGGGTTCGAAGACACCCCCTGGGTCAGGCCACCTCCATGCCGTGGCGCACGCGGTCGAAGCGCCCGGCGGCCAGGTCCTCGTCGG
This sequence comes from Kitasatospora sp. NPDC057936, assembly GCF_042887525.1. Classification (NCBI taxonomy): domain Bacteria; kingdom Bacillati; phylum Actinomycetota; class Actinomycetes; order Kitasatosporales; family Streptomycetaceae; genus Kitasatospora; species Kitasatospora sp. NPDC057936. The sequence goes on along the minus strand of NZ_JBHVPD010000125.1, from coordinate 5,317 downwards.
TGATCCAGAAGGAGACGTTGACCGTCTCGCCCCAGTGCGCGCCGGCCGCCGAGGCCTCGACCTGGAGCAGCGGGCGGTGCCCCTCGTGCCGTCCGGTGTCGGTGTCGCACCAGCCGAGCACCCGGACGTCGGGGCCGGGAAGGTGGTCGCGGAAGTCGGAGGCGAGGTCGAGCGCGACCATGAAGTCGTCGGGGAACAGGTCCTCCAGCTCGCGGTCCTGGTAGGACGGCGCGGACAGCGCCCAGTCCGCCCGCAGCGGCACGGCGGCGAGCGGGGCGAACTCGCCGCGGCCGGCCGGCTCGGGCCGCGGCGGCGCCCCCGCCGGGACGTGCAGGACGCGGCACCCGTGCCCGGCGTAGTCCGAGAACAGGTCGTCGTGGAAGAACAGCAGCAGCCCGTCGGCCGGCAGCGGCCACGGACCGCCGGGGCCGGTGGTGCGGTGGGCCTCCGCCAGGCCGGCGCAGTCGAGTTGGGCGAGGAGCTGCATCGGGTGCTCGCCGTGGCGGGGCCACGCGACGTCGGCGGGCAGCGCGGCCGGACCGCCGAGCAGGCCGACGGCCGGGCCCGCGGCGGGCTCCCCGCCGGAGCCGTCGTCGAGGGCCGGGGTCAGGGCGAGGGAGGAGCGGAGCAGCCGGTCCACGAGCGGGGCGGTCCGCTCCCCGGCCCGTTCCCGGATGGCGGCGTACACGGCGTACGGCATCGGCACGAGCAGGTCGTCGGCGGGGTCGGTGCACAGCGGTTCGGACATGGGACCCAGCCTGCCAGCCGCCACCGACAGCGGCCGGGCGCGGGCGCGCGAACGGCCCGTCAGGTGCCGGTACGGGGGTGGCCGGCACCTGACGGGGGATCGAGGGGGTCGGGGGGATTCAGGAGAGGTCGGGGAAGGCCGGGTGATTCACCGGGATCCGGGGGACGGACGAAGGGGTTGCGGGAACCGGGTCAGGCGCAGGGCACCTGCGTGCCGGGAATGTTGACGATGCCGGAGTTGTTGGACAGGCCGGCGTTGTACTCGTAGTACAGGTAGGTGTAGAGGTCGATCCGGGTGGACGGTCCGCAGGCCGAGTCCTTGGCGACGGTGAAGGTCACGCTGAAGCTGCTGGAGGCACCGGGCGCGAGCGGCACGTTGTAGCGGGCGATGCCGCCGTGCACGTTCTCGCTGCACCCGTTGGTCTGGGTGCCGCACGCGGTGGCGGTGAACTTGAGGCCCGGCTCCAGGGTGGTCGGGTAGGTCGGCTGGACGCTCTGGTAGACGAACTGGATGGGCGTGTCATAAGGGTTGGTCAGCGTCAGTGCGAGCGTGAACGAGCCGCCCGGGGTGGTCGCCGCCCGGTCCACGACGGCCGTGAGCGGCAGTGGCGCGGCCGCCTGGGCGGGCGCCGCGGAGAGGAGCAGGCCGGCGGCGGCCGGGATCGCGGCGAGAGCGGAACGGCTGAGATGTGTTCTGCGCATGTCCATGGAGCGTAGGGGGCGGTACCGCTTCCGTTGCTCCCCTCCGCCGCGGCCGGTACCGGGTGACGACGCACGGGCGGACGCGGCGGGTCATTGCGCACGCGTTCCGCCCCCGACCCGTCGCCCGGCACCGTATCCTGCCCGCCACGCGGCCGGGTGCGCCGCGGGGCCGGCCGGACGACGCTCCCGGGGCCCCGCCCCGCTCAGGCCGGCGCCGGCAGGATGTCGCACAGCGCGGCGAGCGCCGCCTGGTAGGCGTGGTCGGGCGGGGTGGCGTAGCCGACCACGAGTCCGTCGGCGGCGGGCATGTCCTGCGCCGCGAGCCCCGGGTGCCGGTAGTCGGCGAGCCCCTCCACGGCGAGGCCCCGGTAGGCGGCGGCCTTGAGCACCGAGCGCTCGGTGCCGGGCGCGAGCCGCAGGACGGCGTGCAGACCGGCCGCGATGCCCGAGACGGCGACGTGCGGGGCGCTCTCGGCGAGGGCGGCCACCAGCCGGTCGCGGCGGTCCCGGTAGCGCCGGCGCATCCCGCGCACATGCCGGTCGTAGCCGCCGGAGTCGATGAACTCGGCGAGCGTCAGCTGGTCCAACGCGCTGGCCCAGCCCTCGCGTTCGCCCTTGGCCGCGAGCACCCGGTCGACCAGGTGGTCGGGCAGCACCATCCAGCCGAGGCGCAGCGCGGGCGACAGGCTCTTGCTCGCCGTGCCGAAGTAGACCACGCGCTCCGGGTCGAGGCCCTGGACGGCGCCGACCGGCTGGCGGTCGTAGCGGAACTCCCCGTCGTAGTCGTCCTCCAGGACGAGCCCGCCGCGACCGCGCGCCCAGTCGACGACGGCGGCGCGCCGCGAGGGGTGCAGCGGCCCGCCGGTGGGGAACTGGTGGGCGGGGGTGAGGAGGACCGTCCGGACGTCCTGGAGGTCCCGGCTCCCCGCGTGCCCGCGGCCGCCCGTCAGCCCGGCCGTCCTGGCGCCGTCCTCGTCCAGCGGGAGCGGCACGGTGGCGACCCCGGCGCGGGCCAGCAGCCCGCGGTGGAAGGGCAGCCCGTAGCCCTCGACGGCGAGCGGCCCGTTCTCCCCGGCGGGCAGGACGGCGCCCGCGCCGTCGAACAGCAGCCGCAGCGCGTGCGCGAAGCCGGAGCAGACGACGATCCGGTCGGGGTCGGTGCGCACGCCCCGGGCGCGGGCCAGGTAGTCGGCGAGGACGGTGCGCAGTTCGCGCCGCCCCTGCGGGTCGCCGGGCCCGAACGCCTCGTTGGGCGCGGCGGTCAGGGCGCGGCGCCCGGCGGCGAGCCAGCCGGAGCGCGGGAAGGAGGCGGCGTCGGGCTGCCCCTGGCGCAGGTCGTGGACGGGCCCGGGACGGACGGAGGGGCGGCGGGCCCTGGCCGTCGGCACGGGCTCGGCGCGCTCGGCGACGGTGGTCCCGGAGCCCTGGCGGGCGGTGAGCCAGCCCTCGGCGACGAGTTCGGCGTAGGCCTCGGCGGCGGTGTTGCGGGCGAGGCCGAGGTCGGCGGCGAGCGTGCGGTAGGGCGGCAGCCGGGTGCCGGGGGCCAGCCGTCCGCTGCGGATGGCCTCGCGCAGCGCCGTCATCAGGGCCGCTCTGCGGCCGCCGGTGGCGGGCAGGTCGAGGTGGAGGTCACTGCCGGTCTGGTGGGCGGGGTCGGTCGGCTGGTGGGCGGGCTCGGGCTGGCGGGGGTGCGTGACCGGCGTGTCCGTCATGGTCACGCACCCTATCTCCGCCGTGCCGCACGCCCGTTGGGCGGCCCCGGCTCAGCGCACGCCGTACTGCGGGGCCTCTCCGTACTGCGGGGCGGCCGGCCGGAACATCCCGTCGAACGCCCGGTACAGCTCCGGGCCCTTGGCGCCGGCCACGCTCAGCCGGACGACGTCGCCGTCCGCCTTGCGCACGGTGGCCCGCAGGCCGCCCTGCGGGTCGGTCTGCTCGTACTGGATCCCCGCGATGCGCTCGACCGCGAGCGTGTACTTCGCCGGCTTGCCGCTGCCGAAGATGTCGATGATCTGCTCGCTCAGCCAGGCCAGGGCGCCGGACAGCAGCGAGAGCCCGAAGCAGGAGAAGAAGAAGACGGCGTTCGCGTTCTCCAGCTTCGCAAGGTGGGCCTTGCTGATGATGTAGCCGAAGCCGAACAGCGACACCAGCGCCAGGAGCATGAAGATCCCGAACCCGACGAGGAAGATCCCCCGCCAGTCCCACCCCGTCTCCACCGGCTCCACCGTGAAGCGCTTGTCCTCGAACTTCAGCGTGACGCTGCCGCCAGGCTCCGCCTGGACCCCCGTGATCTCGATCATGGGTGCGGAGCCTAGCGTTCCCGCCGTCCGGCTCCGCACCGGGGCCCGCTGCGGAGCCCGCTGTGGAGCCCGCTACGGCACGACGGTCACCGGCCAGCGCCCCGCCTTCACCAGCCGGACGGCCACCGAGCCGATCACCCGGTGCCCGGCCTGCTCGGAGGCGCCGACGACGACGGCGTCGGCCCGCATTTCGTTCGCGAGCTTGGCCAGCCCCGTATAGGGGTCGCCGCGCATGGTCAGGAAGTGCCACTCGACGCGCCACACGTCCTTCATCCGCTGCTCGGCGTCGCGCAGGGCCGCCAGCAGTTCCTCGGCGATCTCCTGCGTCGTCTCCTCCACCGCCGCCCCCGCCAGTGCCGTGGCCGCGCCGAGCACGGGCTGCACGTACGCCACCGCGAGGGTCGCGCCCTGCCGCCGGGCCAGGCCGGCCGCGTAGGCGGTGGCCCGCCAGGAGGAGTCCGAGCCGTCCAGCCCGGCCAGGATCACCTTCGGTCCGTCCGTCCCCAGCTCGAACCCGGCGGGTGCGACCGCCGCCCCGGGCTCCTCGGCACCGCCGAGCGCCTCCGCATCGCTGTCATGACTCATGCGCCCGCCTCGCTTCGCTCGCCAGGGGCATTCGCCCATACGCGCCTACCGATGATTCGCTCGCTCCGCTCGCTCATGCGCCCGAGGCTATGCCCGCCACCGGGAGTGAGGACACGGGGCACTCCGGGTGAGGCCTGTGGTGCGGGCCACCCCCGGGCGCGCCGGGGGTGGCGGATCCGGCACCGGGAGCCCGCGGACCGTCACTCCCCGTCGACGGTGTGCGCGGCCTCACACGGCCCGCCGAGTGGTCCGGACCACTTCGACAGGCCTTTCGATCTTGGAAATAGGGGCAAAAAGCCCCAAAAGCGCCCAATTCCTTGATCCTTACGCCCGGTAACACCTCGCTGACCTGCCTTGATCCGTAAATCCTTGAAACCGCCACGACCGCCCCCGTACCTTCGAACCCGTTGCACCGAGCACACCGCTCCACCGGGCCTCACCGCCCGGGAGCCGGAACCGGTGCCGAACCACGCGAGTGCGTGTCCCCGAAACCGACGGCCTTCCGAGGGCCTGGTTCCGCGCGCTCGCAGAACCTCCGAAAGGAACCGCATGACTTTCCGTAACGAGACCGCCGCTGCCACCGCCATCGCCACCCCGAAGCGCCGCAACCGCGTCCGGATGGCTCTGATGGCCGGGGCGGTCCTCGCCCTGCCGGTGGCCGGCCTCGTCACGGCGACGACCGCCTCCGCCGCGCCGGCCACCGTCTGGGACAAGGTCGCCGCGTGCGAGGCCACCGGCAACTGGGCCGTGAACTCCGGCAACGGCTTCTACGGCGGCCTGCAGTTCACCTCCAGCACCTGGGCCGCCTTCGGTGGCACCTCCTTCGCCCCGCGCGCCGACCTGGCCACCAAGGACCAGCAGATCGCCGTCGGCGAGAAGGTCCTCGCCGCCCAGGGCCCCACCGCCTGGCCGATCTGCTCGGTCAAGGCCGGCCTGGGCAAGTAAGCCCCACGGCTCCCGAGGCCGCCGCACCCGATCGCGGG
>NZ_JBHVPD010000124.1:0-26394 GCF_042887525.1 Kitasatospora sp. NPDC057936 | reverse complement strand
GCCGAGTGGGAACCCGGCGGGGCGAAGCGCTGTCGACGGCTGTTCCCGCCTCAGTGGCCGGACGGGGCCGCCGAGGGGGAGACACCCGCGCTCGGCGTCGTCGTCGGCGCGGCGCTCGGGGTGGTGGTGGCGGTCGGCGTCGCGGTGGCGCAGCCGGGGGCCGTCGGGGTCGCGCCCGGGGTGGGCGTGCCGCTCGGCGTGGCCGTCGGGGACGGGGTGCCGGTGGGCGTCGCGGTGGCCGTCGCCGTGGCCGTCGGGGACGGGCAGGCGGTGGGGGTGCCCGTGGGCGTGGGCGTGCCGGTCGGGGTCGCCGTGGCCGTCGGGGACGGGCTGCCGCTCGGGGTGGCGGACGGCGAGGGCGAGCCGCTGGGCGTCGGCCGCGGGTCCGCCGTGGGCGTCGGCTGCCCGGTCGGGTTGGGCTGCCCGGTCGGGTTGGGCTGGCCGGTGGGGTTCGGCTGGCCCGTCGGGTTCGGCTGGCCCGTCGGGTTCGGGGTCGGCGGGACGGGCGTGGGCGGCTGCGCGCTCGGCGAGGGCTGGGGCTGCGGCTGGACCGGCGTCGTGCCGGGCGTCGTCCCGGTGCCGGTGCCGGTGCCGGTGGTGGTGCCCGTGCCCGGCAGCGGGAACAGCGGGAGGGACGGCAGCGGCGGGAGGAGCGGCAGCAGCGGGGCCGGCCGGTCCGGGGAGGTCGTGACGGTGCCGCTGCCGAAGTGGGCCATCCAGTTCTTGACGGTCCGCAGGTACTCGCCCGAGTAGTTGTAGCTCAGGATCGCCCGGTCGAGCTGCGCCGGGTCGGCGAGGTCGCGGCCGTTGGCGCACAGGTAGCGGCCGGCCGCCTCGGCGGCGTCGAAGATGTTGTTCGGGTCGGCCTTGCCCTTGCCCTGGGTGTCGACGCCCCAGGTCGCCCAGGTGGACGGGATGAACTGCATCGGCCCGACCGCGCGGTCCCAGCGGGTGTCGCCGTCGAAGCGGCCGCCGTCGGTGTCGGCGATCGCGGCGTTGCCGCCGGTGCCGTCGAGCACCGGGCCGAGGATCGGGCGCAGCGTCGTGCCGACGGCGTCCACCTGGCCGCCGTCGGCCTGGCCGGACTCGACCTGGCCGATGCCGGCGAGCAGTTGCCAGGGCAGGTGGCAGCCGGGGGAGCGGGTGGCGAGCGAGGCCTCGGCCTGCTTGTAGGCGGCGAAGACGGTCGCCGGCAGCGAGGCGCCGGTGGCGGCGAACGGGCCGGCCCCGGGCACGCCGGGGATCGCGCCGGGCGGCTGGGGCAGCGGGACGGTGCCGCCGCCGTCGGCGGGCGAACCGGTGCCGAGGCCGGGGATCGTCGGGCCGCCCGGGGTGCCGGGGGCGGTGGACGCGGCGCTGTCGCCGGACTGCGTGGTCACGGAGTCGGCGGCGGCGACCGGGGCCAGCCCGAGGCTGGTCATCTGGGAGCCGGTCAGGGCCGCGAGCGCGGTGAACGCCGCCGCCGTCCCGGTGACCCGCTTGCTCAGCCGCACCTTTCGCCCGTTGTCCGCGCTGACGAACCTCGCCGTCATGCCGTGCCCCTCCCCGTGTGCCTGTCCGATCGTCCCGCTCAACGGACGGGTGGTCATCATCGTGCCTGCCGGTCCATGCCAATCCCGTCCCCGGGATGATTAGTATCACGACGATCCGACCGCACCCGAGTGTCCGGCGGGCGTCCGAGGACGCTCCGCCGCGCTAACGTCGCACGTCCCGGGCACGGCGCGGCAGTTGGCAGCGGCCCGGTCGTGCGCGCACCGGTGCCGAGCCGGCGCACCCGTGGGGCGGACCGGCGGTCCGGGGCACGGGGTGGTGCGTGCGCGGCCTTCCGAGCGCCCCGGAGCCGCCCGCGGGCCACCCCTCTGACCAGCCGGGATCGCGGCGGACCGGGGGCCGTTCTCTACCAGGACGGGCGTCCCGGCGCCAGTCCGCGGCCCCAACTGGTCCCTGGACGGGTGATGTTGTGATGAAAGTGGGCATGCCAGGAGAGCCGGACCGGCATGCTGTGCCCCGTGACCGTGCGGACAGAGGCTCAGATATGGACGGAGGCCCCGATCGTGAGCGCGAACCTGCCGGAGGCCGTCGCCGAGGGGCCGGTCCTGCCGGCTCCCCCGAGAGTGGTGGACGACCTGGCCCGGGACCTGAGCCAGGCGGCGGCCGCCGTCCGGGCGGTGTCGCGGACCGGCCGCAGCGGGGGCGACGTCGCCGTGGCCGCGTACACCGCCGTGGTGTGCACCGGCCGTTCGGCGGCGCGGGCACTGGAGGAGGCCGCCGCGTGGTGCCGTCAGGCGCCCGGGGCGGAGGTGCACTCGCTGGCCTGGGCCCGGGTGCCGGGGCACCGCGACGACGTCTACGAGTACCGCGTCACGCTGGCCGTCAGCTTCCCCGACGAGGAGACGGGGGAGCACTGCGGAGACACTCACCACGCCCGGCGGTGAACCCGTACGATGACGGCCATGAGCCCTGTGGACGCGAACGATCCGACGAACTCTTCCTCCGCTTCTTCTCCGTCGCTCACCGAGTCCGCCACGGAGCCCGCTCCCGAGTCCGCTGCCGAGCCGCGTGAACTCTCCACCGCGGCCGCCGTCTGCGCCACCGTCCTCAGCATCGTCGCCGGTGCGGCCGTGCTGCTGGCGTTCTTCCACTGGCTGGGCTGGAGCATCCCGGTGGTCGGGGTGCTCGTCGCCAAGCTCGGGATCAAGCTCGCCGTCGGCGGGGTGGCCGGGATCGCCGCCGGGGCCGCCTGGCTGCGCACGCGCAGGGGCACCGACCGGACGTGACGTCCGGCCGGCGCCGAGCCGGCGGCGGGGATCAACCCGCCTGCGGGGAGGGGCAGGTCAGGTCGTGCTCGGGTGCCCGGCCGTCCAGCAGGTAGCGCTCGACGACTCCGGTCACGCAGGTGTTGGCGGTGGGGTACTGGCCGTGGTCGCCGTTGCCGGTGACGGTGACCAGCCGTGAGCCCCGCAGCGCGTGGTGGGCGCCGAGGGCGGCCTCGTAGTACGTCGCCGGGTCGTGCACCGAGTTGAGCATGACGGTCGGCGGCAGGTTCGCGCCCGTCACCTTCACGTGCGGGGCGTGGGTCTTGGGCCAGGACGCGCAGACGGCGCTGAAGGCCAGCGTCCGGGCGCCCGCGAGCGGGTAGCGGGCGGTGTTCTCGGCGCCGCGCTCGACCCAGGTGTCCAGGTCCCTGGTCCACGGGGTGTCGGAGCACGTCACGGAGAAGTACTCGGCGAGGAACTCCGGGCTGAGGTAGTGGCCGAACACCTGGCCTGCCATGTCCTTGGCCGCGGCGTCCGCGCCGTCCCAGTTGTCGACGGCCGCCAGCCCCTGTGCGAGGTAGGGGAAGTTCTCCTCCTCGTAGATCGCGCCGATCGCGCCGTTGTCGAGCTGGTTCGGGCCGATCGTCACCGACCCCGCGACGATCGGGCTGTCGTGCAGCGCCGCGCGCCGCTTCTCCCAGCGGTCCTTGACCTCCTGCGGCGTCGAGCCGAGGTGGTAGGTGCTGTCGCGGGCCGCGAGCCACGGCACGAAGTCCTCGTCGAACCGCCGCTGGAAGCTCATCGGCTGGCCGAGCTCGAACTCCTCCCAGGTGCCCTCGAAGCCGATGTTGCTGTCCAGCACCATCCGCTCGACCCGGTGCGGGAACAGCGTCCCGTAGTAGGCGCCGATCATCGAGGCGTAGGACGGCCCGAAGTAGCTGATCCTCCGCTCGCCGAGCAGCGAGCGGAACAGGTCGAGGTCGTGGACGGTCTGCTCGGTGGTCAGGTAGGGGAGCAGGTCCCCGCTGTGCTCCTCGCACGCGGCCACGAGGGCCTGGGCGTTGGAGACGACGCGGTCGACCGCCTCGGGGGACTGGTCGCGGTAGTCGCCCGCCATGAACTCCTGGAACTGCTCCGGGCTCTGGCACTGCGCCCGGGTGCTGCGCCCGACCCCGCGCTGGTCGAAGCTCACGATGTCGTAGGCGGCACCGACCTTCGGGGCCTTGGTGGCGAGGCCGGCCGGGCGCAGCAGGCCCGAGGCGCCGGGGCCGCCGGCGGCCATGAGGAGGGTGCCCTGGCGGTGGGCGGGGTCGCCGGCGCGGTGGCGGGAGACGGCGATGGAGAGGTCGGCCCCGGCGTCCGGGTGGTGCCAGTCGCGCGGGACGGTCATCGTGGCGCACTCCAGGGCGGGCTGCCCGTCGCACGGCTTCCAGTCGAGCTGCTGCTGGGCGTAGCGGGCCGGGACGCTCACGGCGTCGCCCGGGTCCCGGGCGTCGTCCGGGGCGGCACTGGCGGTGGCGGGCAGTGCGAGCCCGGCCACCACGGCGGCGGCCACGGCGATGGCGGCGCGGCGGGTGCGGGAGGCGGCGGGCTTCGGGGCGGCGACGGTGCCGGTGGCTGTCTTCACGTGGAAAATCCTGTCGGACCGGCGGCTGACGGGCGATCACGTGGGCATCCGTTTCGGGGGTGGTGCCAGCTACACCCCCGTGCGGGGGCCGGCCCCCGGTCCGTCGTGCGGGGCGGACCGGGGAGCGGGCGTCGGATCAGTACGCCGCGGTGAAGCGGGTGCGGCGGTGGGCGGGGGTCTCGGCCTCGTCGAGGAGGGCGACGGCGAGGTCCTCCATCGAGATCGCGGAGTCGCCGTCGGCGTCCACGAGCAGTTCGTCGCGCCCGAGGCGGAACCGGCCGGTGCGGGTGCCGGGTTCGAGCAGGGCGGCCGGGCTCAGGTAGGTCCAGTCGACCTGCTCGTCGGCGCGGTAGAGCGCGAGCTGCTCGCCGCAGGCGAGGGCGATGGGGAGGATCGCGGCGGGGAAGCCCGGGGTGTCGACGAGGAGGGTGCCGCCGGTCCCGGGGACGGTGAGGCTGCCCGCGCCGCCGACGGCGAGCAGGCGCACGTCCGTCCCGGCGAGGCCGGCCAGCAGGCCCTTGGTGGCGACGGCGAGTTCGCCCTCGCTGCCCGGCGCGGGGCGGGTGGTGGTGATCACGACGTCCTGGCCGGCCGCGAGCCGTGCCACGTCCTCGGCGTCGCGGGCGTCGCCGACGGCTGTCGCCGCGGTGGCGGGCAGCCCGTGCGGCTTGCCCGGGTCGCGGACGACGGCGGTGACCTCGTGGCCGCGGGCGAGCGCCTCGGCGACGACCCGGCTGCCGACGTTGCCGGTCGAGCCGAACACGGTGATGCGCATGGGGATTTCTCCTTCGAAGGGGTGGCGGGATCAGACGTTCTCGTGGACGGACGGCTTCGGTGCCGGCCCGGCCTGCGTCGCGGCGGTGGTGCGCGGGCGCTGCCGCTGGGCCGCGACCAGCGAGCCCAGGACGACGAGCGCGCCGAGGACCTGCAACGGCGTGAGGTCCTGTCCGAGGACGAGCCAGCCGAGCGCGGTGGCGACCACCGGGCTGAGCAGGGCCAGGAAGGACACCGAGTTCGGCGGCAGCGCCCGCAGCCCGCGGAACCACAGCACGTACGTCAGGGCCGCGCCGACCAGGCTGAGGTAGAGGTAGCCGAGCACGTTGGTGCCCGTCAGGTGGGACGGCGGGGCGCCCTCGACGACCAGGGCGGCCGGGACGAGCAGCAGCCCGCCGGCGGTGAGCTGCCACCCGGTCGTCGCGAGCACCGGCGCGGGGGAGACCCAGCGCTTGGCGAGGACGAGGCCGGCGGCCATGACCACCGCGCTGCCGACCGCGGCGGCCAGGCCTACCGCGTCGAGCCGGGCGCCGGCCCGCAGCACGAGCAGGCTGACGCCCGCGACCCCGGCGATGCCGGACAGCACGGTGCGCAGCGTGATCCGCTCGCCCAGCAGCGCCGCCGAAAGCGCGGCGGTGACGAGCGGCTGGACGGCGCCGACGGTCGCGGCGATGCCGCCGGGCAGGCGGTAGGCGGCGACGAACAGCAGGGCCTGGAACAGCGCGATGTTGAGCGCGCCGAGGACGAGCGCCCGCCACCACCAGTCGCCCCGGGGCAGCCTGCGGGTGAGGGCGACGAGCAGGAGCCCGGCGGGCAGGCAGCGCAGGACGCCGGCGAGCAGCGGCCGGTCGGGCGGTAGGAGTTCGGTGGTGACGAGGTAGGTCGAGCCCCAGACGGCCGGGGCCAGTGCGGTCGGCAGCACGATGCCGAGTCGATGTCTTAGCACTAAGCCAATGTATCTCAGCGCTAAGGCATTTCTGGGCGCTCCGGTGCCGTGAGGTGGCTCACAGTTACCTCACCGCTAAGGAACCATGGGGTCGATCCCCTACCCTGGACCCGTGGCAGATCATGTGGACCGCGTCGTCGCGCAGTGGGGCGCCGAGCGCCCCGACCTGGACGTCTCCCCGATGGAGGTGTTCGGCCGGCTCAAGCGCCTCTTCCGGCTGGTGGACGCGGAACTCAACCGCACCTTCGGCGAACACGGCCTGGACGCGGCCTCCTTCGACGTCCTCGCCACCCTGCGCCGCAGCGGCCCGCCCTACCGGCTCACCCCCACCGGCCTCATGCAGTCCGCCATGGTCACCTCCGGCGCCATCACCCAGCGCCTCGACCGCCTGGAGGCCCGCGGCCTGGTCACCCGCACCCGCAGCGACCAGGACGGCCGCAGCCGCGAGGTAGCCCTCACCTCCGAGGGCCACGACCTCATCGACCGCGCGCTGCCGGCCCACCTCGCCACCGAGTACCGGATGCTCGCCGGTCTCGACGAGGAGCAGACCGCCGCCCTCGTCGACGCGATGCGCACGCTCCTCGCCTTCCTCGGCGACAGCGCGGAGTGACGGGCCCTAAGGTGTCGCCGTGAGCTTTCATCTGGTGGTGGGATACGGGCCCGCGGGGGCGGCCACGGCGCGGCTGCTGGCCGGGCGTGGGCACGAGGTACGCGTCGTCACCCGGTCGGGGCGGCCCGCCGAACCCGGCATCGAGCACCTCGCGCTGGACGCCTCCGACCCCGCCCGGCTGACCGAGGCCGCGCGCGGCGCCGTCGCCGTCCACGGCTGCGCCGCGCCGCCCCTGCACCGCTGGGCCGCCGAACTGCCGCCGCTGGCCGACGCGCTGTGCGCCGCGGCCGAGGCGAGCGGCGCGGTGCTCGTCCTGCTCGGCAACCTGTACGGCTACGGCCCGGTGGACGGCCCCCTCACCGAAGACCTGCCGCTCGCCGCGACCGGCCGCAAGGGCCGGGTGCGGGCACAGGTCTGGGAGCGGGCGCGTGCGCTGCACGAGGCGGGCCGGATCCGGGCTGTCGAGGTCCGTGCCGCCGACTTCTTCGGCCCCGGCGTGACGGACCGCGGCCACCTCGCCGCCCGCGTCGTGCCCCGCGTCCTGGCCGGCCGCCCCGTCGCGGTCCTCGGCGACCCGGACGCGCCGCACAGCTGGACCTACCTGCCCGACGTGGCTGCCGCCCTGGCCGAGGCCGCCGACGACGAACGCGCGTGGGGCCGGGCCTGGCACGTCCCGACGGTCCCGCCGGCGTCGGCCCGCGCGATGGTGGCCGGCCTCGCGGAAGCGGCGGGCACCGGCCCGGTCGCCGTCCGCCGCACACCCCCGGCCGTCCTCGCCCTCGGCTCCCTCGTCTCCCCGCTGCTGCGCGAACTGCGGGAGACGCTCTACCAGTTCGACCGCCCGTTCGTGATGGACTCCTCCGCCTACGGGTCCACGTTCACCCTGCGCGCCACCCCGCTGGAGGAGCAGTTCCGCGCGACCGTCGCATGGTGGCGCGGGCGGCGCTGAGTCAGGGCTTCACCGCCACCGCCTTGAAGAACGTGTAGTGGAACGTCCCGCCCGGGTCCGCCGTGCGGCGCAGGGCGGCGATGCCCTCGTCGAACGCGGCGGGCGTGGCGAGGCCGGCGGACAGGGCGTCGTCGCGGACGGACTCGACCATGGCGACGAAGGTGCGGCGCGTGAAGCCCTCGACGAGGGACGGGCGGGACGCGTCGGCGTACACCGTGCGCGGGCGGACGGTGACGTCGGAGAAACCGGCCGCGGTCAGGAGCGGGTGCAGGCGGCGGCCGACCAGGGCGTCGCCGCCCGCGTCGGACTGGAGGCGGACGAGGTGGCCGACGGCGGCGCGGGCGGCCGGACTGTCCGGGTGGAAGAAGGCCGAGCCGTGGTCGCCCTCGATCACCGTGATCGTGCCGCCCGGGCGCAGCACGCGCCGCAGGGCGGCCAGGCCGGCCGCCGGGTCGGCCAGGTGCTCCAGGACGAAGCACAGGAAGACGTGGTCGAACGTGCCGTCCGGGAAGGGCAGTTCGTGCAGGTCGCCGTGGTGCCAGGCGACCTCGGCGGCGGGCGCGTGCGCCGCCACCCGGGCCTGCGCGCGGGCCAGGGACTCGGCCGAGATGTCGGCCGCCGTCAGCCGTACGCCGGGGCTGGCGGCCAGCAGATGCACGGTCTGCGCGCCCACCCCGCAGCCCGCTTCCAGGACCCGGCTCCCGGGCGGGTACGCGGTGCCCGCGTGGAGCAGGTCGGCGAGGGTGTTCGCCTGGTCGTCGAGGCGGCGGGCCTCGGTGTCGGAGTAGCCGTGGACGTAGGGGCCGTCGTGCGGGGCGGTCTCGGTGGTCATGGCCTCAACCTTCGGCCCACAATGGCCCGGTGAACAGGTCCATAGGCGACGCTCCCGACCGGTCCAAAGAGTCCGGCGCCGCCGACCCCGGCGCCGACTTCCTCCAGCTCGACACCGCCGAGGCCCCACCCGGCGGACTCACCGACTGGCTCGCCCACCGCCTGCGCGAGGCGGTCGCCGACGGCCGCCTCCCGGTCGGTGACCGGCTGCCCGCGACCCGCGTGCTCGCGGCCGAACTCGGCGTCTCCCGAGGGGTGGTGACCGACGCCTACCGGCGCCTCGCCGAGGAGGGACAGGTCGCCGGACGGGGGAGGGGAGGCACCGTCGTCGTCGCGGCCCCCGCGCCGCCCGTGCCGGCACCGCCCGCCGCCCGCCCGGAACCCCCGCTGTTCCGCCCCGATCCCGGGCCCGAGGTGTTCGACGCCCTGCGCGCCGCCCCCGCCCGGATCGACCTCTCGCCCGGCCGCCCGGACCTCGCCGCCTTCCCCCGCGCCGCCTGGCTGCGCGCCGAACGCGCCGTCCTCGACGGCCTGTCCGCCCACGACCTCGGCTACGGCGACCCGCGCGGCACGCCGGAGCTGCGCCGGGCCGTCGCGCACTGGCTCGCCCGCAACCGCGGCGTCCGCGCCGACCCCGACGAGGTCCTGATCACCGCCGGCACCGCCCAGGCCCTCGCCCTGACCGGCCAGGCGCTCGGCCGGGCGGGCATCACCGAGGTCGCCGCCGAGGACCCGGGCTCGCTCGGCGCCCGCCAGCACCTCGCCCACTGGCTCGCCGCAACCCCGCCCGTCCCGGTCGACGCCGACGGCGTCCGGGTCGACGCGCTGCGCGCCACCGGCGCCCCCGCCGTCCTGCTCACCCCCGCCCACCAGTACCCGACCGGCGTGGTCCTCAGCGGGGAGCGGCGGCGCGAACTCCTGCGCTGGGCGGGCGAGGGCGGCCTCGTCATCGAGGACGACTACGACGCCGAGCACCGACACGACCGCCCGCCGGTGCCCGCCCTGCGTGCCGCCCTCCCGGACCGCGTCCTGTACGCGGGCAGCGTCTCAAAGCTGCTCGCGCCCGCCCTGCGCACCGGCTGGCTCCTCGTGCCGCCCCGCTTCCGCGAGGACGTCCTCGCCGCCAAGCGCTACGCCGACCTCGGCAACCCCGTCCTGCCGCAGCTCGTCCTCGCCCGGGTGATGGAGTCCGGCGCGCTCGAACGCCACCTGCGGCTGCTGCG
This sequence comes from Kitasatospora sp. NPDC057936, assembly GCF_042887525.1. Taxonomy (NCBI): domain Bacteria; kingdom Bacillati; phylum Actinomycetota; class Actinomycetes; order Kitasatosporales; family Streptomycetaceae; genus Kitasatospora; species Kitasatospora sp. NPDC057936. The sequence continues at coordinate 16,678 of NZ_JBHVPD010000124.1, read as the reverse complement.
CCGCCGCCACCGCCGCCGGCGGGACGCGATGATCGCCGCCGTCCGCGAGCACCTCCCCGGCGCCACCGTGCACGGCGCCGCGGCCGGGCTGCACCTGATGCTCACGCTCCCGGCGGACCTCGGCTGCACCGACACCGAGCTGGCGACGGCGGCGCTCGCGCACGGGGTCAAGGTGCAGCCGCTGTCGTGGCACGCGCGACTGCCGTACGCGCAGGGGCTGGTCCTCGGGTACGCGGCCGGTGCGCCGGGCGAGATCGCGGAGGGGGTGGCGGTGCTGGGGCGGCTGGTGCGCCGGTCGGGGTAGTCGAGGGTGCCGGGGGCGCTTGTGTCCGGCTCTCGGTGGAGCGTTTCAGGGTCTCGGCGAGGGCGGCGCCGGGGGTGCGGCCGATGAGTGCGGTGACGGTGCGGGTCAGGTGGGCCTGGTCGGCGAACCCGGCCTCGGCCGCGGCGGTCGCCAGGCCCGCGGCGCCGCTGTGCACCATCGCCTCGCGGGTGCGGTGCCAGCGGCGCAGGCCGGCCAGCGGGCAGCCGACGGCTTCGGCCGACAGCTGCCGCAGGCGGCGCGGGGAGACGCCGACCCGTTCCGCGACGGCAGCCAGGTCCGTTCCGGTGCGCAGCAGGTCGACGGCCCGCCGGAAGCGGGGGTCGACGGCGGCGGGCGGCCCGAAGAGACCGTGGACGGCGCGGCGCACGGCGTGGAGCTCGAAGCCGCCGTCGACCGCGGCCAGCAGTGTGCCGACCTGTGCACGGTCGAGTTCGTGGACGCGGCGCCCGGCGGGGAGCGCCAGGCCGTGGGGGTCGATCCAGAGCCGGGTGCCCCCGTCCGGGCGGGTGAAGGTCGTGGGCAGGCCGGGCGGGATCAGCAGCCCGGGGCCGGCGGCCACCCGGCCGCGGTCGTCGGTGGCGGTGACCGGACCGTCCCAGGACAGGGTCAACTGCCAGGCCGGTGCGGCGTGTGGTCGCACCGTGCCGGAGGTGGACGCCGCGAAACAGGTGAACTCGGCGGCGACGGCGGCGAAAGCCAGCTGGCCGTCGCCCTCCAGGCGCCAGGACCGCGACTGTTCGACCACGTCGGCATCGTCGCACACGCTCCCGGTCCCGCTCCCGGGTGGCCCTGCGGGCGCGCATTGCCGTTCCGTTCAAGCCCGCGGCCCGGCGGCCGGAGGACCATCTCCCTACCCGAACGAGGAGGTGCGGTCATGACGACCACGACCGGGGCGAGGCCGGCCCCCACGACCGGAATCATCACCTGGGCCGGATGGCTCCTGGTGGTGTTCGGAACCGCGCACACGGTGCTCGCGTTCACCAAGGAACACGCCGCGAGCCACATCGGGGAGTGGCTCGGCGGGGAGCTGTGGGGCGCCTCCCTGTCCGAGATGAGCCCGGCCGGAAGCGCGTACTGGCTGACGGTCGACAGCTTCGCCCCGCCCTTCGTCATCATCGGCCTGACCATCCTGTGGCTGAACCGCCGCGGCATCGCTCCACCGCCGTTCATCGCCTGGGCCCTGTTGACCTGGACGGTGGCCGGCGCGGCACTCGCCGGATTCGCACCCCCGCTCGACCTGGCCGCAGAGATCCTGCTGCTGGTCGCCGCCCGCCGCGCCAAGTCTCCCGAACGCCGTCCGCCGGGGTTCACACCCGTCCTGACCTGCGACGGAGCGAACCGATGGACGGTGGGTGAACCCGGCCGGACGGGGGTGAACGAGACCAAAACCGAGACCATGTGACCGGCTGGCGCAGCCCATGGCGGCCGAGGGGCCTACTTCGGAAAGTCGCCCGCGAGCCACCAGAACTGCAACCGGGACGCAGCTGGGATCGCGTTGTAGCCGTCTCGGTCGGGTGCCGTTCGGAATGGTCAGCCGGTGAAGCCCGGGACCACCAGGCCGGACTCGTACGCGATCACCACGGCATGGGTCCGGTTCTGCGCGCCGAGCTTGGTCAGCACGTTCCCGACGTGGGTCTTGACCGTCTCCAGGCTCACCGTGAGGGACTCCGCGATCTCCGGATTGGAGAGCCCGGTGGCCATCAGGCGCAGCACCTCCTCCTCCCGGCCGGTCAGGGCGGCCTGCGGCAGGGCCTCGGCGGAGCCCAGCGGGCGGGCGGCGACCATGCGGCCCAGTGCGGCCGGGAAGAGGACCGCTTCGCCCGCCGCCACGACCCGGACCGCCTCGGCGATCCGGCGGACCGGGAGGCGCTTGAGGACGAAGCCGCTGGCGCCCGCGCTGAGGGCGGCGGTGACGTAGCCGTCGTTCTCGAAGGTGGTGATCACCACGACCTTCGGCGGGTCGGCCGCTTCGGCCAGCAGTTGGCGGGTGGCCTCGATCCCGTTGCGACGCGGCATCCGGACGTCCATCAGGACCACGTCCGGCCGCAGGCTCTGCGCCCGTTCGACCGCCTCGACGCCGTCGGCGGCCTCGCCGACCACCGTGATCCCCGGCTGTGCGGCGAGCAGCATGCGCAGGCCGCTGCGGGTCACCTCGTCGTCGTCCGCGATCATGAGGGTGATGGCGGGGCTGGTGACGGCGGGGAGGGCGATGCCTTCGCCCGCGTCGGATCCACTCACGCCGAGACCCGTACCGGCAGCCGGACGGCCAGCCGCCAGTGCTGCGTCCCGTCCGGGCCGGCCTGGAACTCACCGTGCAGCAGCCGTACGCGCTCGGCCAGTCCGGGCAGGCCGTGGCCGGAGGTCGGGAAGGAGTCCGGTCCCGGGCCCGGCCGTGCCCCGGTCCGGTTGACCACCGCGAGATCCAGTCCGTCCGGCCCGGCCGCCACCCGGACTTCGATCGGGCCGCCCGCCCCGTGGCGCAGCGCGTTCGTCAGCCCCTCCTGGAGGATCCGGTACGCCGCCCGGGAGAGCGTCCCCTGCACCTGCGTCAGCTCGCCCGACAGGGCCGGTTCCACCACCGCCCCCGCGTGCCGCAGACGGTCCAGCAGCTCGGGGAGGTCGGCCAGGGTCCGGGTCGGCGCTGTTCCCGACTGTTCCTCGCGCAGCACTCCGAGCACGTAGTCCAGGTCCTCCAGCGCGGCCCGGGTCGACTCCTCGATGCTGCGCAGGGCGGCCCGCGCCGCCGCCGGGTCGGCGGAGAGCACCTCGCCCGCCACCGCCGCCTGGATGGTGGCCGCGGTCAGCGTGTGTCCGATCGAGTCGTGCAACTCGTGAGCGATCCGATTGCGTTCGGCCAGCAGCAGCTCCCGCTCGGCAGCCAGCGCGAGCCGCTCGGCCGCCGACGGGCCCAACAGCCGTGGCGCCGACCACCGCAGGGCCTTCGTCACCAGTACGCAGACGGCCACCGCCAGCAGGATGCACACGGCCGCCACCACCCAGCTCCACCCGCCCGACACCCGGACCGACGCGCCGAACAGGCTCGCCCGCGCCTCGCCGCCGAGCCAGTTCCCCGGCAGAGAGAGGCCCATGATGAACAGCACCCCGCTCGCCAGCGCCCCCGTCCACCCGACGGCCACGTGCAGCACCAGCCAGATCGGGGTCCGCCAGCGGTCGAGGCCGAGTGAACCAGAGGTCCGGCGACCGGCCACCGGATTCGGCAGCGGCACCCGCAGCAGCCGGCGGGCGGACACGACCAGCGCCCGCCGTACGGGGCGCGCCAGTCCGACCACGCCGACCAGCACCGCCCAGACCAGCAGGACCAGGACGATCTGCACGCTTTCCGGAGCGGATCGCCACGACAGCGCCGGCAACAGGGCGAGAGGCAGCAGCGGAAGGCTCGCCAGCGCGCCGCAATAGGCGAACAGCACACCCGAATACGTGGAGCCGCGCAGCAGCGGCCGGATTCCCCTGATCATGGTCGCCAGTATTGCCGGGCAGCCCACCGGCAGCCTCCCCCGAAAGGGGGAGCGATTTCTCCCGTCTTCCCGCGATGCGGTCAGAGGCCCCTGGAAACCAGGATCGTGCCCAGACCAAACGATCCCCAGGAGTTGACTGATGCGTGCTCAGATCCGGCAGGGCCTTCGTTCCTCGACCCGGCAGCAGGGCGGCAGGCGGCGACGAGCGGTGTCGGCCGCCGCCGCGGTGGCCATCGGCGCCATGACGCTGGGCGCCCTCGCCCCGCCCGCCGCCTCCGCCTCCACCTCCGATTCCGCAGCCGCCTCCGCTGCTGCCGCCGTCAGGCCGGACGCCGTCCAGCAGGCCCTGAACGCGCTGGTGCGCGACGACGGGATGCCTGCCGCCCTGGCGAGCGTCCAGGACCGGAACGGCCGCACCCGCACCTACACCGCAGGAGTCGGCGACCTGACCACCGGCTCGAAGGTACCCAGGGACGGCCAGGTACGGATCGGCAGCAACACCAAGGCGTTCACGGCGGTCGTGGTCCTGCAACTGGTCGGCGAAGGGAAGATCGGCCTCGACGCCTCCGTCGACACCTACCTGCCCGGCCTCGTCCGCGGGGAGGGGATCGACGGGCGCCGCATCACCGTCCGCCAGCTCCTCCAGCACACCAGCGGACTCCCCGACTACGGCATCCACCTCGACGACGACGAGATCAGGAACCGGTACTTCGAGCCCCGCGAGCTGCTCGACATCGCCCTCCGGTACAAGGCCGACGCGGCTCCGGGGACGACGTGGGGGTACAGCAACGCCAACTACGTCCTGGCGGGCCTGATCGTCCAGAAGGTCACCGGCCGCCCCCTCGCCGAGGAGATGGACCGGCGCATCATCAAGCGCATCGGGCTGCGCCACACCTACTTCCCCGCCCCTGGCGAGATGACCATCCGAGAGCCGCACCCCCAGGGCTACCACCGAAACCCGGCGGACGGACCGCTGCGCGACTTCACGGAGTTGGACCCCTCCGCCGGCTGGGCCGCAGGCCAGTTGATCTCCACCAACTCCGACCTCAACCGCTTCTTCACCGCGCTCCTCGCCGGCCACCTCCTCCCGGCGGACCAGCTCGCCGAGATGCGCACGACCGTCCCCGCCGGGACCTCAGGCCTCCGCTACGGGCTGGGGCTCACGAGCAGGCCGCTGTCGTGCGGCGGCGTCTACTGGGGCCACGGCGGCGACATCGCGGGGTACGAGACCCGGGGCGGTGTCACCGATGACGGCCGCGCCGCCAACGTCGCGGTCACCACCATCCCGACGGACGAGGCGGCCACCCAGCACGTGAAGGACGCCGTGGACAGGGCCCTGTGCGGCTGAGGCACGCCACCCCGCCCGGGCCCGGCTCGCCGGGCCCGGGCGATCCGAACGAAGATCCGGCAATCCCCCAGGAGTTGACTCATGCGTGGACGGACACGGCAAGGACTTCGGCGGCGACGGGCCCTGCCGGCCGCCGTCGCAGTGGCCATCGGCGTTATGACGCCGGGCGTCCTGTCGGCGCCCCAGGCCTCCGCCGCCAGGCAGGATTCCGTCCAGCGGAGCCTGAACGCGCTGGTGCGCGACGACGGGATGCCCGCCGCGCTGGCGAGCGTCCAGGACCGGAACGGCCGCACCCGGACCTACCCCGCAGGAGTCGGAGACCTGGCCACCGGCGCACCGGTACCCGTCGACGGGCAGGTGCGGATCGGCAGCAACACCAAGACCTTCGTCGCGGTCGTCGTCCTCCAGCTCGTCGCGGAGCGGAGGGTGGACCTGGACGCCTCCGTCGACACCTACCTGCCCGGCCTCGTCCGCGGGGAGGGGATCGACGGGCGCCGCATCACCGTCCGCCAGCTCCTCCAGCAGACCAGCGGACTCCCCAACTACAGCGACTACCTCGGGGACGACGTCCGGTACTACGCACCCCACGAACTGCTCGCCACAGCCCTCCAGCACCCGGCCGACTTCGCCCCCGGGACGAGTTGGAAGTACAGCAACACCAACTACGTGCTCGCCGGCCTGATCGTCCAGAAGGTCACCGGCCGCCCCCTGGCCGAGGAGATCGGCCGGCGCGTCGTCCGACCCGCCGGGCTGCGCCACACCTACTTCCCCGCTCCCGGTGACGCGAGCATCCGGGAGCCCCACCCCCACGGCTACTACCGGGAATCGGCGGACGCGCCGCTGCGCGACATCACGGAGATCGACCCCTCCTGGGGCTGGGCGGCAGGCCAGATGGTCTCCACCGGCTCCGACCTCAACCGCTTCTTCAGCGCACTCCTGGCCGGCCACCTCCTCCCAGCGGCCCAGCTCGCCCAGATGCGCTCCACCGTCCCCGCCGAAGCGACCTTCGGCCCCGGCGCCCGCTACGGACTTGGACTCGTCAGCCGCCCGTTACCGTGCGGCGGCCTCGCCTGGGGCCACGGCGGCAGCTTCCCGGGGTACGAGACCCGGGGCGGCGCCACCGACGACGGCCGCGCCGCCAACGTCGCGGTCACCATGCAGCTCACCGACGAGGCGGCCCGGAGGAATCTCGAACGCGCCGTGGACACCGCCCTGTGCCGCTGAACCTCGCCGAGGGCGTGCCGTGAAGCAGAACGACCGATGGGCCCGACACGACGTCGGGCCCATCGGCCGCATGCGTGCGCAGCCGCCACCATGTGGCCGGTTCGTTGGGTACGCTGACGGACCGTACGCGCTTCCCGCGTGTGGAGTCCGTCCCGTTCCCGTCCGTCCCGTTCCCGTCCGTCCCGTTCCCGTCCGTCCCGTTCCGGGAGGCCCCGATGTCCCCGCTCCGGCGTTCCGCCCAGCTCGTGGCGGTGCTCTCGGCCCTGGCCGCCGCGCTCGGGCCGGTCGTCCCGGCCGGCTCGGTGCCGGTGCCGGCCCGCGCGTCAGGCCCGGTGGAGAGGAGCGCCGCCATGCCGTCCACGCTCGACTCCCGGCTGCTCGCCGGCCGCCGGATCGTCTACTCGTACCCGGGGCCGACCCCGTCGCCCGTGGTGCTCCAGGCGATCCGCGAGGGCCGGGCGGCCGGGGTCATCCTGTTCGGCGAGAACGTCACCAGTTCCGAGCAACTGGCCGAAGCCGTCGGCCAGTTGCGGCAGGCCGCGGCGGAGTCGCCGGTGCCGGAGCCACTGCTGCTGATGACCGACCAGGAGGGCGGCAAGGTCCGCCGCCTGCCCGGTGCGCCCGAACTCTCGGCCCGCGCCACCGGGTTGGCGCCCGACCCGCTCGCCGAGGCGGCCCGCTCGGGCGCCGGCGCGGGGGAGAACCTCGCGGAGTCCGGCCTGAACGTCAACCTCGCCCCCGTGCTCGACGTCTACGACACCCCGGGCAACTTCATCGACCGCCACGAGCGCTCGTACGGCCGGGACCCGGCCGCGGTGGGCCGGCTGGGCAGCGCGTTCACCGCCGCGCAGCAGGGCCTCGGGGTCGCCGCCACCGCGAAGCACTTCCCCGGTCTCGGCTCGGCCGCCCGGGACGAGAACACCGACGAGCGCCCGGTCACCCTGTCCGTGCCGCTCGCCGAGCTGCGGGCCCGCGGCGAGGAGCCGTACCGGGCGGCGATCGCGGCGGGCGTCCACCTGGTCATGGCCTCCTGGGCGGTCTACCCGGCGCTCGACGCCGAGCGCCCGGCGGGCCTGTCGCCCGCGATCGTGCGGGGCGAGCTCCGGGAGCGCCTGGGCTTCGGCGGCGTCACGGTGACGGACGCCCTCGAAGCCGGCGCCCTCACCCCGTACGGCGACACCGGTGCCCGTGCCGTCGCGGCCGCCGACGCCGGCATGGACCTCCTGCTGTGCTCGGCCCGCGACCCGCAGCAGGGCGAGGACGCGGCCGCCGCCGTCGCCGCCGCCCTGGACTCGGGCCGGCTGGACCGGGCGGCCTTCGACGCCTCCCTCGCCCGCATCACGGGCCTGCGCGCCGCACTCGACTGACGGCGGGCCTCAGAGCGCGGGCGGTGCGGTGCGCAGCCCGTCGAGGATGATGCGGAGGTTGCGCTCCCACTGCTGCTCGTCGGCCCGTAGGCCCAGGGTGCGTTCGCCGGTCGCGGCGGCGGCGAGCAGGAACGGGACGTCCTCCCATGCGACGTCCGCGCGCATCGCGCCCGCCTCCTGGGCGCGTTCGACGAGCTGCCGGATCCGGGCCCGCAGGTCCGCCAGCTGCCGGGCGAGCGAGTCCCCGCAGGCCCCGCCGAGTGCCTCGCCGATGCCGCAGCTCTCGGCGCGCAGCCCTACGTAGGCTGCGGCGAATCCGCAGAACCCGTGCCAGGGGTCGGGGTCGGCCAGGGCGTCGTCGGCGCGGTCCGCGATCTCGCCGAGGAGTTCGTCGAGCAGCGCTTCGAGCAGCACCTCCAGCGAGGGGATGCGCCGGTAGAAGGTGCCGACGCCGACGCCCGCCCGGCGGGCGATCTCGTGGGCGGAGACGCCGACGCCGACCTCGGCCACGGCCGTCCTGGCGGCCGCCACGAGGCGTTCGACGTTGCGCCGGGCGTCGGCGCGAGGGAGCCGGCCCGACGCGTCGGCGAGCAGGCGGTCCACGGTGCTGCCGCGCGGTGCCGGCGACGGCGCGTTCGGCGCCATGGTTGGCGCTGTGCTCCATGCGGCGTCCGGTGGTGTGTTCACGGGCCGATCCTAGCCGCTAACTGGACCAATCCTGTCCGCTTGGCTAGAGTCCTCGGCAGATCAAACGGACAAGGTCTGTCCGTTTATGGTTTGGGGGCTTGTCGTGACATCCGCTGGGGCATCCGCTGGGGCATCCGTCGTGGAACCGCGGAAGATCCGGGTCGGCATCATCGGGGCGAACCCCGACCGGGGGTGGGCCGTCCGGGCGCACCTGCCCGCGCTGCGGGCGCTGCCGCAGTACGAGATCACCGCCGTCGGCACCAGCCGCCCGGAGAGCGCCCGGGCGGCGGCCCGCGCCTTCGGTGCGGCGCACGCCTTCACGGACGCCGCGCGGCTGGCCGGGCACCCCGACGTGGACCTGGTCGTCGTCACCGTGAAGGTGCCCGCGCACACCGAGCTGGTCGGGGCCGCGCTGGCGGCCGGCAAGCACGTGTACTGCGAGTGGCCGCTGTCCCGGACCACCGCCGAGGCGGAGGCGCTCGCGGCGGCGGCCCGCGGTGCCGGCGTGCACCACGTGATCGGGCTCCAGGCGCGGTACGCCCCGGCGCTCGCCCACGCCCGCGAGCTGGTGGCCGGTGGCAGCCTCGGGCGCATCACCTCGGCGACCGTCCACGCCGCCCGCGGCAAGGGTGCGGGCGGGCTGATTCCTGGCTGGGCGGCCTACACGCTCGACCGCGCCAACGGCGCCGGGATGCTGGAGGTCGCGGGCGGGCACACACTCGACGCCGTGCAGCACGTGCTCGGCGGGATCGAGGAGCTGACGGCGGTCACGTCCGTCTCGCGGTCCGCGTACACCGTCGCCGAGACCGGCGCCACGGTCGTCGCGACCAGTCCCGACCGGCTCCGCCTCGACGGGACCCTCCTCGGCGGCGTCCGCCTGTCGGCCACCGTTCAGGACGCCGAGGGCGCGGATGCCGGGACGCGCCTGGAGATCACGGGCACCGAGGGCGCCCTGGCGATCGTCTCGACCGGGCCGGGCGGTCCGGCCGGCATCCAGATCGGCGAGCTGCGCCTGCTGCGGGCGGACGCCCCCGGCGGCGGGTTCCGGGAGGTGTCGCTCCCGGACCGGTACCAGGTGCCCGGGATCGGCCGGGATGCCGAGGGCTTCAACGTGGCCCGGCTGTACGCCCGGCTGGCCCGTGACCTCCGGACGGGGGAGCACGGCGTGCCCGGCTTCGACGAGGGCGTAGGGATGCACCGCCTGCTCGACGCGATCAGGCGTTCGGCGGACGCGGGCGGGGCGCGGCAGGTCCTGGCCCGCCGGTAGGGCCGGTGGCCGACGCCGCCGTCCGTCCCTTTTCCCGGTTCTGCCCTCCGGTGGTGGCGGATCTGCCTGTAGGGTTCTGACGGCGCGTCACCTCGACAGCCGAGCCCGGGAGTTGGCAGCGTCCGGGCTCGGCCTCCGCAACCGTGTTCGGGGTGGCCGCGCCCCTTCGGGCCGTTCCGATGCCGCCGTGACCCCGCGCCGATGCTGTGACGACTTGAAGAATTCTTCATCTCCAAGGATGATGCTTGCCGGCCGTGCGCCCCGCACCCGGCCGTCGACCCAGCCGCACACGAGGGAGGGAGCGGACGATGCCCGTCCCGCTGTACCAGGCCAAGGCGGAGTTCTTCCGCACCCTCGGCCACCCGGTCCGGATCCGGGTCCTGGAGCTCCTCCAGGACGGCCCCCGGCCGGTCCGCGAGCTGCTGGCCGAGATCGAGGTCGAACCCTCCAACCTCTCCCAGCAGCTCGCGGTGCTGCGCCGCACCCAGCTGGTCACGGCCACCCGCGAGGGCAACACCGTGGTGTACGCGCTCAGCACCCCGGACGTCGCCGACCTGCTGCGGGCCGCGCGGCGGATCCTGACCGAGCTGATCACCGACCAGGGCGCGCTGCTCACCGAACTGCGCGCGCCCGGGGCGGCGCTGCCGGGCCGCTGAGGCGTCCGGCCGCCGTTCCGTCCGGCCGCCGGACCATCCGTCCGCCGCGCGTCCGGACCGCAGACCGTTCCACCCGAGGAGAACCCGCCGCCATGAGCGAGAGCACGCCCGACAGCACGAGCGACGAGAAGCGCCGCCGCAAGGCGATGCTCATCCGCGCGGGCATCTACATCTTCGCCACACACCTGTTCGCCGGCTTCGTGCTGCTGCTCTTCGCGCTCGGCGGCCGGAAGTAGCGGACCGGGGTCGTCCGCTAGTGGTAGCGGCGGCTGGTGCTCGTCCAGGCCTGCACGCCGTCGACGAGCTCCCGGGTGCCGTCGAGGTACCAGTCGCTCTCCGGGTGCCGTCGCAGCAGCTCGCGGCGCAGCAGCGCGCTCTCGTTGCGCAGCTGCGCGACCCGGGCGCGGACCGCGCCGACGGCCCGCGCGCGGGTGCAGCCGCGCAGGCGCTGCAGCGCGAGCACGGTGTTGAAGGCGGCAGCGCCCTGGCGCTCCTCCCGCTGCAGCGAGTAGAGGTCGTTGATCAGCGTGGCGGCGTCGGCGGTGTGGGCGCGCAGCCGGTGCAGGGCGGGTTCGGCGTGCAGCGCGGCGGGGGCGTCGGCGCCGTGGACGCGTTCCAGTATGTTCATGAACGGGTAGAGGCAGCTGCTGTGCCGGCGCAGCCGCATCGTCTCGGCCAGGCCGAGACGGGGGACGGTGCCGTGGGCGCGGTGCTCGGCCTCGGCGGGGAAGGTCGCGAGGCAGGCCTGCCACTCGCGGGCGGCGCGGGCGCGCCAGGCCGGGGAGGCCGGCCCGGTCTGCCGATGCCACAGTTCGCGCCAGGCGGCGGTGAGCCGGTCGTCCCCGACGGCCGGTGCCGCGCCGTCCAACACGGCGATCAGCGGGTCGACGATCGCCCGTGCCTCGGCGGGCCGGCGGCCGGGCGAGCCGTCGAAGCGGTCGTCGAGGATGGTGAACCAGCCGAGGACGTCGATCAGGAGGTCGAGGTCGGCGCCCCGGGTGCGCGGGTACGCGTGGCCGATCAACTCCGGCAGGGTGTAGGCCTGGTAGCGGGCGAGCTCGGCGCGGGTGAGAAGGCCGCGGTCGACCGCCCAGTCGGCGTGCCGGGCGGTGGCGGCGGCCAGTTCGGCGGCCGGGCGAGCGGGTCGGCGGACCGGGTGCGTGGCGGGCCGGAGGGTGGGATGGTCGGCCGGACACCGGCCCGCTGCCGTCTCCTGCCGCCCCCCGCCGCTCTCGCGCGGGGCCAGCCGGACCCGCAGCCCGTGCGCCTGGACGGTCGTCCAGACCACCTCGCGGGCCCGCGCCCCGGGGACGGCCACCGGCCGCCAGCGGCGCAGGATCGCGGCCGCCGCGACGGTCAGTTCGGCCCACGCGAAGGCCTCGCCGATGCACTTGTGCTTGCCCGCGCCGAACGGCAGGTAGGACTGCCGCCCGGCGCCGCCGTCCTGCCACCGTTCGGGGCGGAAGGCGAGCGGGTCCGGGTGGCGGACCGGGTCGCGGTGCAGCGCGGTGAGGCTGTACAGCAGCTCGGTGCCGGCCGGGATCCGGTACGGGCCGAGCTCGACGGGCAGCTGCGCGGTGCGCATCAGGAACGCGTTGGGCGCGTGCAGCCGCACCACCTCCTGGGCGACGGCGCGCGTGTACGTGAGGCGGGCGAGGGCTTCGGGCGTGGGGACGGTGCCCGCGGGCAGGTGCTCGTCCAGCTCGGCGAGGACGCGGGCCTCCACCTCGGGGTGGCGCAGGAGTTCGTCGATCAGCCAGGTGAGGGTGGTGGAGACGGTCTCCGTCCCGGCGCCGAACATGGTGATCGCCTCGGAGCGCACGTCGGCCTCGGTGAGCGGACGGCCGGTGGCCGGGTCGGTCGCGGCGCGCAGCACGGCGGGCAGCGTGCCGGCCGGACCGCCGTCGGCCGGACCGCCGTCGGTTGGACCGCCCTTCGCCGCACGGCCGTTGACGGCCTGGTCGACGACCCGGTTGAGCACCCGGACGGCCGCGTCGAAGCGCCGGTTGACGGGCAGCGGCAGCCGGGCCATGGCCGGGTGGGGGTAGAGCGACTGGACGATCTGGCCCTTGACCAGGTCCGGCAGCGCGCGGTGGAAGGCGAGCGTGGCGTCCTCGCCGAGCCGGGCGTCGAACAGGGAGCGGGTGACGATCTCCAGCGCGAGGTGGTTCATCTCCTTGGCCACGTCGAGGACCTGACCGGGCCGCCAGCGGGCGGCCCGCTCCTCGGTGACCCGGTGCATGACGGCGATGTACCCGGCCATCCGGTCGGGGCCGAAGGCGGGCTGGATCACCCGGCGGCGGTCGCGGTGGGCCTGGCCCTCCGACATCAGCAGGCCGTCGCCGAAGGCCGTCCTGAGGGTGTCCTGGACGGCGCCGCGCGGGCAGCCGTGGGCGTGGGTGGTGAGCAGCGCGTGGACGAGCGGCGCGTCGGTGACCACGCAGACGGTGCGCGGGCCGAGCCGGATGCGGACCACGCCGCCGTGGCGGGCCAGCGAACCGAGGAAGCCGAGCGGGTCGCGCAGCAGGGCGGCGGCGTGGCCGAGGCCGGGGAGCGCGCCGGGGGCGAGCGGCGGGACGGCCGCGGGGGCGAGGGCTCTCGTGGCTTTCGGTGCTTCCAGTGGGGTGGCCCTCGGTGGAGCGGCTGTCGGCGGGGTCGGTGTCGGCAGGGTCGGTGTCGGCCGGACGGCTGTCGGCGGGTTGGCCTTGGGTGGAGTGACCGGTTTCGGCGTCCCGGGGGCCGCCGCCGTCCTTCGCGCCGCCGGTGTGCCGCTCGTCGTGAGTGTCTCCGTCGTCAGGGTCATGACACTACCTCTCACCAGATGGGCCGGTGCGGCGGTACCGCGGGATGCGCCGTCGCGCCGGCCGGAAGGCGGGGAACCGGTCACCGCGGAGCCCCGCGTACGTCCTTCCCAGAGGGCGCACGCCATAGGAAACGCGCCGTTCGGACGGGCGTTGCGCCGCGTGCGGGTGGATCACCCCAACGGTCGATCGGCGACACCCGCCCGCGCGCCCCGGCGGCCGGCCCGCACGCCCGCCGCGACCTGCGGTGATGGCGGTGCACCGGTGCGCCCGTGCGTGCCCCGCCGGCAGGGTCTTTCGGCCCTCGCCGGTCGGCCGCGGGCGGGTCCAGCATGGTGGCGGACAAGGAGGTTCCCTGATGACCCGTCTGCGCCACCGGCCCGCGCTCACGCCCGTACCCGACGCCGGTCGCCGGAACGGCTCGGTGTGATCTGCACCGTGCGGACACGAAGCCGAGGGCCGGGAGGTGAGGGCGGGACGGTCGGGGGGCAGGAATCCCCCGTACGCCGCTCCGCCACCGAACCGGTCCGACGCCACGAGACGGGAACTGGGATCACATGGACTGCGACGACGAGGTCATGGTGACCGTCCGGATCAGCGCCGCGGAGCGGGCCCTGTTGCGCTCCCTGGCGCGCGACCGCGGCGGGGACGTCTCCGACGTGGCGGTGGACGGCCTGTTGGACGTCATCCCCGCCCTGGACGGCGACGCCGCCGCCCGCCGGCTGCGGCGCGTGCTCGCCCGGCCCGCGCCCTGCGCCGTGACGCTGTGGCTGCCCGCGCCGGTCGGCGACCTGCTGCCGCTGCTGGGCGAGCGGATCTCCCGGACGGGCGGTCCGGCGGCGGGCCCGGCCAGCGCCGCGCTGTCCGCGGCCCTGCGGCTCTGGCTCGGCGGGGACCCGGCGGCGCTGGCCGTCGCCCTCGCCCGGCTGCGCCGCGGCCGGGGCGCGGCCCGGCAGGACCCGGGCCCGGCCGTGCGGCGGCCCGCACACGCCGCCTGAAGCCGCCTGAAGCCTCCTGAAGCCGTTCGAAGCCGTCCGGAGCCGCCTGACGTGGGCTGATGCCCCCTGCGCCCAGGGCCCGTTCACGTTCCCCGAAGATTTTCGAAAGAAGTTTCTGTTATTCCCACCCGTCCCATCCGGTCTCCCACGTGTCGGAAGGCCCGGCGCCCGTCACCACAGGGGCGCGGGCCGTCGCACGAGGAAAGGAACGCGATGGGACACCGCAGCACGGAGCTCCGTCGACGCAGGCGCAGGCGGTTCACCCGCAGGACGACGCTGATCGCCGCGGCGGTCGCCGCCGGCCTGGTCGCGGGTGCGCTCGGCATCTCGACGGCGCTCGAACCGGCGGGCAGCCGCACCAACGCCAGTGTCTCGGCGGACGGTCCGGTCCTGGGCAACCAGGCGGGTGTGGTGTCCGACGACGGCAGCGGCGAGACCGGGACCGCCGAGGGCGCGACCCAGGCCCCCGCGCCCAAGCGCGACCAGAAGGCCGCCCCGCTCAAGGAGATACCCAAGGACCAGCCCGACCGCGGCCTGGTCTACGCCGGTCTGAGCCTGCCGAACGGCGACCGCTGCGCCGGCTCGCTGCAGGTCTCCAACGGTCAGTTGTGCAGCCACGGCCCGGACGCCCCGCCGAAGGACGTCGACATCCACAAGGACGTCGCGCCGGTGGCCGCCGCGGCCGCCCAGGCACCGGTGCTCACCCCGGCCGCCAACGCCCAGCCCCCGTCCGCCGCCGACCTGTTGAAGGGCGCCACGCCGGTCCTCGACGCCGGCCAGAAGGCGCTGCTGGGCGACCCGGCCGGTGCCCCGCAGCAGAGCACCCCCGCCGCGTCCGGCGGTTCGTCCGTGGTCTGCGAGGGCGACGGCAGCAGCGGCAACCGCATCCAGGTGGTGTACCTCCACGCTCCCGGCAACGACCGCTACGCCCAGTACCTGGCCTCCTTCAAGAAGTGGGCCGCCGACGTCGACGTCATCTACAACGCGAGCGCCCAGGAGACCGGCGGCGCGCGGCACGTCCGCTTCGTCACCGACTCCGACTGCTCCGCGTCCGTGCTGAACGTGCAGATCTCCGACGCGGCGCTCCAGGACTTCAACGCGAGCAACGACGCCGTCGCTGCGCAGGGGTTCAACCGGAAGGACCGCAAGTACATGATGTTCACCGATGCCAAGGTGTACTGCGGCATCGGCACCTTCGCCGGCGACGAGCGCCCCGGCCAGGACAACCTCAGCAACTTCGGCCCCTCGTACGGCCGGACGGACTCGGGCTGCTGGGGCGGGCACACCGCGGCGCACGAACTGGGCCACAACCTGGGCGCGGTGAACAACAGCGCGCCGAGCACCAGCAAGGGCGGCCACTGCGTCTACGACTACGACCTGATGTGCTACTCGGACTACCCGTACTACCCGCAGATGAAGGTGGTCTGCCCGGACCGCGCGCACTACGACCGGCTCGACTGCACGCACGACGACTACTACAGCACCGACCCGAAGCCGGGCAGCTACCTCTCCTCGCACTGGAACGTCGCCAACAACCGCTTCCTGATCACCGGCAACGGCGGTGGCACCGGCCCCAACCCCAACCCGTCGCCGACCGCCACCCCCACGCCGTCGCCGACCGCGTCGCCCACCCGCACCGCGTCGCCGTCCCCGACGCCCGGCGGCGGCACGACCGGATCGCCGTCCCCGACCGCGACCCCGACCGCCACCGGCAGCCCGACCGCGACCCCGACCCCGACCGGCACCCCCACCGCCGGCACCGGCTCGCCTGATGTGACGGTCAGTCAGGTCACCCAGAACTCGGTCATGCTGAGCTGGCCGGGCGTCCCGAACGCGGCCGGCTACGACGTCCTGCTCGGCGGCCAGACCATCGGCACCGTCCGCGCCACCGTCGTCGGCCTCGTCCGCCTCGCCCCCGGCACCTCGTACAGCGTCGCGGTCGCCGTCCGCGACGCCGCCGGGTCCGTCGGCAAGCCGGGCCGCACTGTCACCTTCCGCACCGCCGCCGACGCCGGGCGCCCGCAGCCCGGCGCCCACTACACGATGGTCAACGGCCTCACCGGCCAGGCCGCCGACCTGTGGGGCAGCTCGATGAACGACGGCACCGTCGCCATCGCCTACCAGCGCACCGGCTACGCCAACCAGAAGTGGGCGTTCGAGGACGCCGGCGACGGCGCGGTGCGGATCAAGTCGGTCCGCTCCGACAAGTGCCTGCAGCTGGGCGGCGATCCGGTCGCCGGCCAGTACGTCGCGCAGCAGCCGTGCTCCGACGCCGCCACCCAGAAGTGGCAGATCACCTCCGCCGGCGGCGGGTTCAGCCTGACCGCGGCCGGCAGCTCGCTGGTGCTCGGGGTCAGCGACCGCTGGTACTACGGTGGTTGGCTGCTGGAGCTCCAGCAGCCGAACGGCCAGCCGTACCAGAACTGGTCGCTGCAGAAGACCGCCTGAGTCCCCTGAGGACCCCGGGTGCGGCCGGCAGCACCCCACCCGGGGGGGGGGGCCGCCCCCCCCCCCGGTTGCGCCCCCCCG
>NZ_JBHVPD010000123.1:0-26744 GCF_042887525.1 Kitasatospora sp. NPDC057936 | reverse complement strand
CCGCCGGTGCGGGAGGGCTCGGGCCGGCGCGGCGCCGGGGCGCCCGGCCCGCGCGGGTTCAGCCCGGCCGGCAGCGGCGGCTCGGCCGACGTGCCGCCCCCGCTGCGCCCGTACGCGCCGCCCCCGTCGCCGCCGCCGTACGGGGTCCCGCCGTTGTACGGGTTCCCGCCGCCGCTCGGGCGGCCCTCCTGCCACGTGTTCATGTGGACGAGGATGCCCGAAGGCGTCCGGCCTGACTCCCCCCGGGGGCTCCACCAGGCCTCTTGTAGCAGTTTTGATGCACGTGCCGGATCGTTCCGCCGCAACTTCCGCGCGTGCGCGCGCCCGTGCGGGTGCCGGCTCGCCGGAGTGATCCGTCCCACTCCGGCGTTCACCTGCCGAAACGATTCTTGACCGCCCCGAACACGCCGTGTTTGCATTTTTGGCATGGATCAGCGAAGGACCCTCACGCGTCGGCGGCACGTCGACCTCAAGCGTGTGTCCCGTTCGCTCTGTCGTGGCTGACGCGCGCCCCGTCGAATTCCCCAACTCCCTTTCCCCGGGCGGCGGAAGCACCGCCGCTCCGCCGCAGCGGCAGCGCCGCCGCACCGCGTCGTCCCCGCTTCCCGCAGAGGTGAACCCATGGCCACCGTCCTGTCCGTCTCCGGCTCCCCGTCCGCGACCTCCCGCACCACCCGCCTCCTGCGCCACGTGGACGGGTGGCTCGCGGCCCGCGGCCACCACGTGATCCCGTTCGAGGCCCGCCACCTGCCCGCGCACGCCCTGCTCTCGGGCGACTTCGACCATCCCGAGATCGCCGCCGCCGTCGAGCTGTTCGCCCGGGCCGACGGCGTCGTGATCGGCACCCCCGTCTACAAGGCCGCGTACTCCGGCCTGTTGAAGGCCCTGCTCGACGTCCTGCCGCAGTACGCGCTCGCCGGCAAGGCCGTCCTGCCGCTCGCCACCGGCGGCTCGCCCGCGCACGTCCTCGCCGTGGACTACGCGCTGCGTCCGGTCCTCAGCTCGATGGGTGCCGGCCACGTCACCCAGGGCTGGTTCGTGCTCGACCGCCACGTCACCGCCGGGGAGGACGGGACGACCGTCGTCGAGCGCGAGACCGAGGCGCTGCTCGCCCCCGTCGTCGACGGCTTCGCGGTGGCGCTGGAGCGGCTCGCCGCCCCCGCCCTGGCCGGCTGACGAGCCGCGGCCGCGGGCCCGTACGGGGCGTCCCCGAGAAGGGCCGCGGCGACCCCTAGGGGGAGGGCCGCCGCACCCCGTACAACTCCCGTTGGCCCGCTTCATCCCGGCGGAGGACGAGCGCTCCGTCCGCCGCTCCTAACGTGGTTCATACATCCCCGCCCGTCCGGAGCCGGCCCGATTTCCTCGGGTCGGCGGCCCGGTGCGCCGGGCAGGGTGGGGACAACCCCCGGTCGAGGACTACCGCTTCCACCATGTCGCCGGACAGGTGGGGACGACCAGGCTGGGGGCCAACGGGTGGGCCATTCCTTAGGAGACTCCAGTGACGACGGCAGCAGCAGCCGTGTTCGACCACCAGCTTCCCGGCGGCGAGTCCGCCGTCGCCGCCTCGGCCCGCCAGGTCACCAAGGCGTACGGCGCGGGCGAGACCAAGGTCACCGCGCTGGACGCGGTCGACGTCGACATCCAGCGCGGTCGCTTCACCGCGATCATGGGCCCCTCCGGTTCCGGCAAGTCGACCCTCATGCACTGCCTGGCCGGCCTCGACACGGTCAGCGGCGGGCGGATCCGGATCGGCGGCACCGAGATCACCGGCCTCAAGGACAAGCAGCTGACCAGGCTTCGCCGGGACAAGATCGGCTTCATCTTCCAGGCGTTCAACCTGCTGCCCACGCTGAACGCGCTGGAGAACATCACGCTCCCGATGGACATCGCCGGCCGCAGGGTCGACGAGGCCTGGCTGGCCCAGGTGGTGGAGACCGTCGGCCTGGCCGGCCGGCTCAAGCACCGCCCGACCCAGCTCTCCGGCGGCCAGCAGCAGCGCGTCGCGGTGGCGAGAGCCCTGGCCGCCCGCCCCGAGATCATCTTCGGCGACGAGCCCACCGGCAACCTCGACTCCCGGGCCGGCGCCGAGGTGCTGACCTTCCTGCGCCGCTCGGTGGACGAACTCGGCCAGACCATCGTCATGGTGACCCACGACCCGGTCGCCGCCGGGTACGCGGACCGCGTGCTCTTCCTCGCCGACGGCGTGATCGTCGACGAGATGCACTCCCCGACCGCCGACTCCGTCCTGGAGCGCATGCGCCGCTTCGACGGCAAGCGCACGAGCTGAGCGGGCGGGACGACGCATCATGATCCTCAAGACGTCACTGCGGAGCTTCTTCGCCCACAAGGGCCGGATGGCGCTCTCCCTGATAGCTGTCGTGCTGTCGGTCGCCTTCGTCTCCGGCACCCTGGTCTTCTCCAACACCGCGACCAGCACCTTCGACAAGCTCTTCGCCGCGACCGCCTCGGACGTCTCCGTCCAGCCGCCGAAGCCGGCCGAGGACGACCAGCAGCAGCCCGGCGACAAGCCGCGGGTGCTCCCGGTCGCGCTCGCCCAGCAGGTCGCCGCGGTGCCCGGCGTGAAGACGGCCGTCGGCCAGGTCATGGTCGGCGACGCGATCCTGGTCGACCCGGCCACCAACAAGCTGATCGGCCCGACCAGCGGCGCCCCGACCCTGGTCGGCAACTGGGCGGACACGCCGCGCAACCCGGTGCGCATCACCTCCGGCCACGTGCCGCAGAACGCGGGCGAGCTGGTGCTCGACGCCGACACCGCGAAGAAGGCCAAGCTCGGCCTCGGTGGCAAGGTGCGGGTCGACAACGCGAGCGGCAAGCACGAGTTCACCATCGCGGGCATCGCGACCTTCACCACCACCAACCCGGGTGCGGCGCTCGCCTTCCTGGACACCCCGACCGCGCAGCAGGTGCTGCTCGGCGAGGCGGCCTACACCTCCGTCGAGGCCTTCGGCGACGGCAGCCGCAGCGACGCGCAGCTCAAGACCGACACCCTCGCCAAGCTGGGCGGCGGCTACCAGGTCAAGACCGCGGCCGAGCAGAAGGACGAGAACAACAAGAGCATCGGCAGCGGCCTCGACTTCATGAAGTACGCGATGCTCGGCTTCGCCGGCGTCTCGCTGCTCGTCGGCGGCTTCCTGATCATCAACACCTTCTCGATGCTGGTCGCCCAGCGCACCCGGGAGATCGGCCTGCTGCGCGCCATCGGCGGCAGCCGCGGCCAGGTCAACGGCTCGGTGCTGGCCGAGGCGCTGATCCTGGGCGTGCTCGGCTCGACCCTCGGCATCGGGGCCGGCCTCGGCATCGCGGTCGGCCTGATCCAGCTGATGAACGCGATCGGCATGGACCTCAAGGCGAGCGACCTGCAGATCGGCCCGAACGTCTTCGTCGCCGGGTACGCGGTCGGCATCCTGATCACCGTCGTCGCGGCCTGGATCCCGGCCCGCCGGGCCGGCCGGATCGCGCCGATGGCCGCCCTGCGCGACCACGGCACCCCGGCCGAGGCGCGGGCCAACGCGGTCCGTACGGTCCTCGGCCTCGTCCTCACCCTGGGCGGCGGCGGTCTGCTGGTGCTCGCCGCGAAGGCGGAGAAGGCGGCGACCGGGGGGCAGTACCTGGGCCTCGGCGTGCTGCTGACCCTGATCGGCTTCGTGGTGCTCGGCCCGCTGCTGGCCACCGCCGTCATCAGGGTGCTGGGCGCCCTCCTGCCGGCCCTGTTCGGCCCGTCCGGCAAGCTCGCCCAGCGCAACGCGACACGCAACCCGCGCCGCACCGGCGCCACCGCCGCCGCGCTGATGATCGGCCTGGCGCTGGTGATCGGCTCCTCGGTGTTCAGCGCCTCTGCGGTCACCTCGGCCAGCGCGCAGATCGACCGCTCGGTGGGCGTGGACTACATCGTCCGCGGCGGCGGCGCGCCGATCACCGCCGAGATGACGGACGCGGTCCGCAGGACCCCGGGCATCGACCACGTCACCACCGAGAAGGACTTCGACGCGAAGGTCCAGCTCGCCGACGGCAAGAGCAAGAAGGCCGGGATCGCCGCCGTGCCGCCGAGCTTCTTCGGCACGGATTTCCACCTCCCGGTCGCGTCCGGCACGGCCGACTCGATCGCCCGCGGCTCGCTGGGCATCGGCGAGAACTTCGCGAAGGACAACGGCCTCAAGGTCGGCGACACCGTCACCGTGACCTACGGCAAGGGGTACACCCAGCAGCTGACCGTCGGCGTGGTGTTCGGCAAGAAGTCGCTCTACGGCGACGCCTCCTTCGTCGACACCGCGACCATGGCCAAGGTGGTCCCGGCCGCCGACCAGCCCGTCGACCGGGTCTTCTACGCCAAGGCGGCCTCCGGCGCCGACGTCGCCAAGACGCTGACCGCCCTGCAGGACGCGCTCAAGGAGTACCCGCAGCTGACCGTCAAGGACCAGGCCGGCTACAAGGAGCTCGTCCAGTCCCAGGTCAACACCCTGCTCTACCTGATCTACGGGCTGGTCGGCCTCTCGATCACGGTCGCCGTGCTCGGCGTCGTCAACACCCTGGCGCTGTCGGTGGTCGAGCGGACCCGCGAGATCGGCCTGCTGCGGGCGATCGGGCTCTCCCGCCGCCAGCTGCGCCGGATGATCCGGCTGGAGTCCGTGGTGATCGCGGTCTTCGGCGCGGTCCTCGGCACGGTGCTCGGCCTCGCCTGGGGCGTCACCGCCCAGCAGGTGCTGCGCGACCAGGGTCTGGACACGCTCTCCGTCCCGACCACCACGATCGCCGTGACGCTGGTCTCCTCCGTGGTGATCGGCCTGTTCGCGGCCCTCTTCCCGGCCTTCCGGGCCGGGCGCATGAACGTCCTCGCGGCCATCGCGACGGACTGACCCGGCGGCGGGGGACGCCGGGAAAATCGGGGGAGCACGGGGGAACGGGGGAACGGGGGCGCAGGGGCCGGGTGCGAACGAGCACCCGGCCCCTGCGGCGTCCCCGCACCCACCGGGCTGGGATGATCGTCCGATGGTCGCCCCGGACGCCCCGCCCCTGCCCAGCGCCGCGCCCCTCACCACGGCCGCCGCCGACCGCTGGCGCGCCGCCCACCGCTTCCGGCGGCTCGACAGCCGCTGGCTCGCCCTGGTCCCGATCGCCTTCGTGGCCTTCGCCACCGCCGTCGAGCCGACCGGCACGCACTGCAACGCCGCCGGCATCTGCGCCGACACCTGGGGCGACGAGATCGCCGCCTGGTCGGTGATCGCCGAGACGATCCTGCTGCTCGCCCGGGTCCGCGCCCGGGCGCTGGTGCCGCCGGCCGTCCTCGCGGTGCTCTGGTACGTCCCGGACGGCCTGGTCACCACCGCCGGCCGTTGGACGGCGGTCCTGGTGCACGTCCTGCTGTCCCTCGTGCTGATCGGCGCCGAACTCGGCCGCCGCCGCGCCCGCCAGGACCTCGACGAGCTGATGGCCCCGCCCGTCCCGTACCCGTGGACCGCCGCGGGTGCTCCGTCGCCCGTCACCCCCGGCCGCCCGCCCGTGGTGCGCCGCGCGCTCGGCGCCGTGCTGCTGGCCGTCGCGCTGGTGATCCCGCTGTACGGGCTCTGGGCGGAGGCCGGGGAGGCCGACCACCGCAGCCGGGCGACGGCGGTCACCGGCACGGCCGGCGCCACCGACGAGGACGGCGTGCTGACCGTCCGCTACCGCCCGCCCGGCGGCGGCCTCGAACGCACAGTCGAGCTCGACCTCACCTTCGCCCGGCCGCCGCAGCCCGGCGACGCGGTGCCGCTGCTCGTGGACGGCGACTGGGCCCGCGCCGCCGGCGTCGAGTACAGCCCGGTGGAGGACATCTTCGGCGCCGGCCTCGTCGCGCTGACCGGCCTGCTGGTGCTCGCCTCCGCCGCCGGGGCCGAGGCCCGGCGCCGGCGGCCCGCCTTCGCGGGCTCCGCCCCCGCGCTCGCCGTCCGGGTCCGGGCCGACAGCGGGGGCGACCTGCTCGTGGAGCCGCTGGACGGCCCGCCGGGCGGGCCCGCGCTGTGGCGGCTGGTCGAGGACGAGGGCTACCGGTGGGCCCGGTACGGCGCCGGGGACGGCACCGGCCCCGGGTGGGTGCCGCAGCGCGAGCAGACCCCGGACATGGAGGGCGACTTCCTCTACCCCGACTACGCGCTCGACATCCACGACGAAGAAGAAGACGGGGACGAGGAAGACCACCACGACCACCACGACCACGACCCCGGGATCCCCCTCCCGCCCACCGAAGCCGCCGCCCGCCTCGCGCGCGCCGAGCTGAGCGTCGACGCCGTGCTCTACCAGGGCCCCGACGGCCCGGAACGCCAACTCCTCGTCCGCCCCGGCCTGCTGGAGCACGAGCCGCACTGGCTCGCCGCCGTCGTCGCCCCCGCCCCGAGGGACCCCCGGCTCGGCCGGGACCGCCAGCGCTACCGGAACCCGGACCTGACGGTCTCCGCGCTGACCGCCGAGACGGTCGCCGCCGCCCCCGAACCCGGCCCCGGCACCGAGCCGATGACCGCCCGCCGCTGGGAGATGCCGTTCGTCCTGCGCGCCGCGGCCGGCCCGGCCGCCGCCGTCCTGCTCGCCGCGCTCGTCGTCCTCCTCGACGCCGACGGCTGGTGGAACGGCCTGGTCCGCCCGCTCTGGACGGGCTGCGTCGGGATCCTCTTCTGCGCCCGCCCGCTGTCCTGGCAGATGGTCGTCGACCGGGACGGCCTGCGGGTCGCCACCACGCTGCGCAGCCGCGTCTTCCGGTGGCAGGAGATCAACGCCGCCGCCGTGCACCGCAACGCCCTCACCGTCCAGCTGCGCTCAGGCCAGGACGTCACCGTGGCGAGCCGCCCGGCGGCCTGGCTGGCCGGCCACTTCGGCGACCGCTGCGACCCGCGGGAACTGGCCAGGACCGTCGCCACCGCCGCCCACCGGCCCGACCTGCGGCCGTCCGTCCGGCTGCCGGACCGGCTCGGCAGTCCGCAGCACGTCCTCAACCGGATCGCGCTGCTCGGCTTCGCCGCCTTCACGGTCGTCCACTACCTCCGCTGACCGGTACGGTTGGCGGCGATGAACACCAAGGCTGCTGAGGAGCTGCCGGCGGTCTCCGTGATCATGCCGGTGCTCAACGAGGAACGTCACCTGCGCACGGCCGTCCGGCACATCCTGGAGCAGGAGTACGCCGGCCCGATGGAGGTGGTGATCGCCCTCGGTCCGTCCACCGACCGCACCGCCGAGATCGCCGCCGAGCTCACCGCCGAGGACCCCCGGGTCCGGACCGTGGAGAACCCCACCGGCCGCACGCCGGCCGGTCTCAACGCGGCGATCCGCGGCTCGCGCCACCCGATAGTGGTGCGCGTGGACGGCCACGGCCTGCTGACCCCCGGCTACGTCGCCACCGCCGTCCGCCTGCTGGACGAGATGGAGGCGGCCAACGTCGGCGGCATCATGCACGCCGAGGGCGAGACGGAGTGGGAGAACGCGGTCGCCGCCGCGATGACCTCCAAGATCGGCGTCGGCAACGCCGCCTTCCACACCGGCGGCCTGGCCGGCCCCGCGGACACCGTCTACCTGGGCGTGTTCCGGCGCGAGGTGCTGGAGAAGCTGGGCGGCTACAACGAGGAGTTCATCCGCGCCCAGGACTGGGAGCTGAACTACCGCATCCGCCAGGACGGCGGGCTGATCTGGTTCACCCCGCAGCTCAAGGTCACCTACCGCCCCCGGCCGTCGGTCCGCGCCCTCGCCAAGCAGTACAAGGACTACGGCCGCTGGCGGCGCGTGGTCACCCGCTACCACCGCGGCTCGGTCAACCTGCGCTACCTGGCCCCGCCGGCCGCGTTCCTCGGCGTCACGCTCGGCCTGGTGCTCGGTGCCGCCGTCCACCCGGTCTTCCTCGCGGCGCCCGGCGCGTACCTGCTCGGGATCCTCGGCGGCTCGGTGGTCGAGGGCCGCGGCCTGTCCGCCAAGGCGAAGGCGCTGCTCCCGGTGGCCCTCGCGACCATGCACCTCAGCTGGGGCTTCGGCTTCCTCACGTCGCCGCGCTCGCTGGCCCGCAAGGTCATCGGCAGCACCGCGCCCACCCCGGACAACGTCCTCGCCGACGCGCGCTGATCCGCCCGCGCGACCCCGCCCACGGCACTAGGGTCGTTCCCCATGGGGACGGTTGAGGGCGGGTCCGCGGCCGGCCCGCGCATCGCGCCGAGCGCGGACGTGGACGAGCGGGCCGCCATCGGCCCCGGGACGACGGTCTGGGACCTCGCCCAGGTGCGCGAGCACGCGGTGCTCGGCGCCGAGTGCATCATCGGCCGGGGCGCCTACATCGGCCCCGGCGTCCGCATCGGCGACCGGGTCAAGGTGCAGAACCACGCGCTGGTGTACGAGCCGGCCGTGATCGAGGACGGGGTGTTCATCGGCCCGGCCGTCGTCCTCACCAACGACCGCTACCCGCGCGCGATCGAGCCGGAAGGCCGGCTGAAGCGTCGATCCGACTGGCGCGCCGAGGGGGTGACGCTCCGTCAGGGCTGCTCGATCGGCGCCCGGGCCGTCCTGGTCGCCGGGGTGACGGTCGGCCGCTGGGCGCTGGTCGCGGCGGGCGCCGTGGTCCACCGCGACGTCCCGGACCACGCGCTGGTCGCCGGCGTCCCCGCCCGCCGGATCAAGTGGGTCGGCCGCACCGGCGAACCCCTTCGTTCCGCCGGCGGGGGGCACTGGCACTGCCTCCGCACCGGCGACCGCTTCGTGGCGGCGGACGGCATCCTCACCCGCCTCCAGCAGCCCTCGTAGGAAAGCTACTTCGCGCACACGTCGGTGTCGTCGGCCTGCACCCGCTGGAGGTCGGCCGGGGCCTCCGCCGGCGCCGCGGACGGTGCGGCGGGCGCCGCGAGGGCGTCCTTGCCGAGCACCAGCACCAGCGGCCCCTTCGCGGCGGCCTTCGGATCCGGCCGAGCGGCGTCGCCGGGCAGTCCGAGGGCGGCGGCCAGTGCGGTCGCCGCCTCCTCCTGCCCGGCCGGGTACGCAATCGAACTGGTCGCCGCCGCAGGCGCGTTGGGGCCCGTCGCGGCCTTGGTGAAGCCCTTGGCCCTGAGTCTGTCCACGGTCGCGCCCGACTGTCCCTGTGCCCCGCTGCCGTTGCGGACGGTCACCTGGACGTCCTTCGGGTCCACCGCCGGCGCCGCGGGCGTGCCCGGCGCGGCCGTGGTCTCCGGTGCGGCGGGGGCGGCGGTGGCGCCCTGCGAGGTCTCGGTCAACGAGCGGTCGGCCGCGATCATCGAGAACAGCCGGCCGGCGTCCGGCTGTTTGAGGATCACCCGGTTCTCGTCCTTCGGGTCGTCGAGCACCGGCACGGTGGCGAAGGTGATGTTCTTGGTGTCCACCGCGCTGATGTCCAGCGCCAGGTCCTTGAGCTTGTCGACGCTGCCGATGCCGGAGTCGACGGTGAGCGCCTTGGTGGCGGCGTCCGCGAGCTTGTAGAGCTTGGCCGGGCTGGTCAGGGTGTCGTCGCCCTTGACCTTGCGGATCATCGAGCTGATGAACTGCTGCTGGAGCGGGATCCGGCTGAGGTCGCCGCCCGTCCCGACCACGTGCCGGGTGCGCACGAACGCGAGCGCGTCGTCGCCCTGGACGACGTGCCGGCCCTTGGTCATCCTCAGGTGCGACTTCGGGTCGTTGATGTCCTTCGCGGCGCACACCTCGACCCCGCCGACTGCGGTGGACAGCGTCTTCACCGCCTCGAAGTTCACCTGGACGAAGTGGTCGACCCGGATCCCGGTGACCTTCTCGACGGTCTTCCAGGAACAGCCCGGGTCCCGGCCCGCCTGCCCCAGGCTGTTGTTGAACATGTCCCGCGCGGAGCCGGGTATCGACTTGCCGTCCGGCGCCCGGCATTCCGGGATCGGCACCATCAGGTCGCGCGGGATGCTGATCACCGTCGCGTTGGAGCGGTCCTTGGCGACGTGGAAGAGCAGCGTGGTGTCGGCGTGCCCGGAGCTGCCCGCGTCGCCGTAGTCGCTCCCGAGGCCCTCGCGGCTGTCGGTGCCGAGCACCAGGATGTTCAGCGCGTCCCCGGCCGCCCTGGGCCGCTCGGCCTCGTCGCCCAGCTGGACCTTGACCGAGGTCAGGTTGTTGTTGAAGTGCTCGTACAGGTAGTACGCCCCGCCGCAGCCGGCGGCCATGACCAGTGCGCCCGTCCCGGCCGTCCACTTGAGCGTCCGGCGCCGGCGCCGCGTGCGCCTGGCGGCGGCCGCCCGCCGCTGCGCCGTCCGGTGGCCCTGCCCGCTGTACTCACCGGTTTTCGGTTTGTCCTTCTGCACGGGATTCCCTACGTCCGGCCGGTCACGGTGGTGCGGCACACCGGGGCGATGGGCCGATCCGGACACAGTAGACGAGCCGAACAGGGGAATTGTTCCGGGTATGATGTCCGTCACACGCAGGTAATCGGAGCGTAAAGTCCGGAGGGTGGTCAGTGCTGCGCGCAGGCGTCCACGTCGGCCGTGCGCCCCTCGAAGACGGGCGAGGCGCCGGCCGTCGGCGAGGCCGAGGGCCCGGCCGCGGCGGCCCCGTCCGACGCGGGGGAGGCGCCGGCCGTGGGCGTGGGCTCCGAGCCGGGCGGCCGGACGGTGATCCGCCGGTCGTCGCGCAGCGCGGCGAACAGCTGGCCGGTCTGCGGCTCCACGAACTCGTCCCGGTCCGAGTCGTAGCGGTACGGGCGGCGCGGCGCGGTCAGGAACACCACGTCCGCCGAGGGGATGCCGCGCAGGTCCTGGGTGAGGTCGTAGAGCGCGCCGAGCGAGGACAGCCCGCCGTCCGCCTTGACGGAGGAGGTGGCCGCGTCCAGCACCGGCCACAGCCTCGCCGGGTTCAGCAGGACGCCCTGCGACTGCACCTTGCGGATCAGCGAGGCCAGGAACTGCTGCTGACGGCCCATCCGCTGGGTGTCGCTGCCGTCGCCGAGGCTCTCCCGGGCGCGGACGTAGCCGAGCGCCTGCTCGCCCTGGAGGGTCTGGCGCCCGGCCGGCAGGTCGAGCTTGGCGTCCTTGTCGTGGATCGCCTGCGGGACGCACACCTCGACGCCGCCGACCGCGTCCACCATCGACTTGAAGCCGCTGAAGTCGAGGATCACGTAGTGGTCGATCCGGATGCCGCTGAGCTGCTCGACGGTGCGGATCGAACAGGCCGGACCGCCGAGTTCGAACGCCCAGTTGAACTGCATGAGCGCGGGCTTGCTCCGGGTGCCGTCCGGCTTCTCGCACGCGGGCACGGTGACCATGACGTCGCGCGGTACGGAGACGGCCGTCGCGTGCTTCCGGTCCGCGGCCAGGTGCAGCAGGATCGTGGTGTCCGAGCGCTGGGTGCCGGCCTCGCCGCCGTAGGCGCCGTTCGCGCCGGAGCGGTCGTCGCTGCCGATGAGCAGGATGTTCTCGGCGCCCTTGGCCCCGGCGGTCCGGCTCGGCCGCTCCGCCTCCAGCCTGGCGAGCAGCTTGTCGGTGGCCGTGTCCGTGCGGATGTTCCCGTCGAGCTTGCGGTAGGCGATCCAGAGCAGCACGCCGGTGGCCACGAGCAGGAACGCGACGACGCCGGCGGTGATCATCAGCCACCGCCGGCGCCGACGGGGGCGTCCGGGCGCGTCCGGGGGAGTGTCGGTCGGGGTGTGCGCGGTGTCGTCGTCCTCGGCCATGGCAGGGATCCCTACCCGCCGGGCCGGCGGCGGGGGTTACCCGAGGCGCAGTGTCACCCGTTCGGAGTCGGCCCGCTTCTCCCACTGCTCGGCCGTCAGGCCCTGGGAGTTGCGGCACAGCACCACCGAGGCGCCGGCCGCCAGCGGCGCCAGCAGGCCGGCCTCCAGGCCCGTCCAGTCGTCGTACGACAGCGTGGACATCACGCGGTCGCCCGGGTTCAGCCCGAGCCGGACGGCGCCCTCGCGGGCCAGGGCGACGGTCTGCTCACCGGTCAGCTTCAGCGGCAGCCCGTCCACGCCGGTCTCCAGGGCGGGCGCGTCCGGGGTCACCGGCGAGTACGGCGCGAAGCGGTCGCCCTGGCCGGGCACCTCGGCGGCGTAGTCGAGGAAGCCGTCCGGGCGCTGCGGGAACCGGCCGCCCAGCGGGCGCAGGGCCAGCGCGACCCGCTCGCCCTCGCAGGCGTGGGCGGACTCCAGGCCGTCCGGGCCGCTGACCACCAGATCGGCGGCGGCCGGCTCGCCGCCCGGCACCGCCGTCACCCCGACCGACCAGCAGGCCAGCAGCCAGACGGCGCTCTGCCAGTGGGCGGGCAGGAGGAGGGCGGCGCGGTCGCCGGGACCGGCGTTGAGCTCGTCCTGGAGCAGGTTGGCCGTCTTGGCCACCCAGTTGTCGAACGTCCGGGCGGACAGCTCCACCCGTTCGCCGGTGGCGTCGTCGTAGAAGGTGACCAGCGGGGCCGCGGGATCGACCGAAGGGGTGCCACCTCGCAGGTATGCGTGCAGCAGCTCGACGGGGGTGCGGGCATCGGCAGCGAAAGGCGCAGTCATGGTGCGCCCCAGCCTACGGCCTCCGGGTGTGACCCCGGGAGGGGCGCCGGACCCGGCGCCGGGCGGCGTGGCGGACACCCGTGTTCGCGGCGACCATCCGGTTTGAGCGCCTCGCGCTTCCCGTCACGTCTTCAGCGTCCTCGCCCCCGCGTCGCCTCCCACCAGCCCCCGCAGCTCCTCCGTCAGAGCCGCCGCCAGGTCCGGCCGGAGGTCGTACCGGGCGGGTGTGGTCTGCAGGAGCGCGATCCGCCACCCCGCCCCCGCGTTCACGGCGATCACCGTCTGCACCGAGTTGAGCTCCGGCACCACGTCCGCCGCCCCCGCCGGTACGAGCCCCGCGACGGCGTCCAGTTGCGCCACGCCGGGCCCGAGCCCCCGGACGCGCCGTACGGCGGCCACGTACCGGGGAGTGACGTGGTCCGCGAAGATCCGCCCGAGTTCGGCCGCGATCGCCGACCGCCCGCGGTGGCGCGTGCCGTCGTGGCCGATCACCTCGCCGTCGGCGGCGAAGGGTCCGGCGAAGGCCGAGCCGTCCTGCCGGTTCCACCCGTCGAGGGCCCGGTCGTAGAGCGCTCGCACCGCGTTCTCGTCCGAGGGGGAGAGGTCCGGCAGCCGCGTATCGTTCATATCCCCATGGTCGGGGACGGCGGCGGAGGAGGCGACGCAGTGACGGGCGGCGAGTCGGTGCGGCTCTGGCGGCCGGGTTTCCCGCTGGACGTGGCCCGCACGCTGCTCCCGCTGCGCCGCGGCCCGGCCGACCCCTCGTACCGGACGACCGGTGACGGAGCGGTCTGGCGGGCGTCCCGGACCCCGGCCGGTGTCGGGACGCTGCGCGTGCTGTCCCGCCCGGGGGCCGGCGAGGTGGAGGCGCGGGCGTGGGGCCCGGGTGCCGGGTGGCTGCTGGACCGGCTGCCCGCGTTGCTCGGGGCCGAGGACGACCCGGAGGGCCTGGTGCTGCCGCCCGGTCCGCTGCGGGACGCCCAGCGCCGGACGGCGGGCGTGCGGCTGACCAGGACGGGCCTGGTGCTGGAGTCCCTCGTCCCGGCGATCCTGGAACAGAAGGTGACGACCGACGAGGCCTACCGCGCCTGGCGGACGCTGCTCCGGGACTTCGGCACCCCGGCGCCGGGCCCGGCGGAGGGCATGCGGGTGCCGCTGTCGGCCCGCGAGTGGGCGCTCCTCCCGAGCTGGGAGTGGCACCGCGCGGGCGTGGACCCGAAGCGCTCGGCGACGGTCGTGCGGGCGGTCCGGCTGGCGCCCCGCCTGGAGGAGGCGTCCGCGATGGACCACGCCGAGGCCTTCGCCCGCCTGACCGCCGTGCCGGGCGTCGGGATCTGGACGGCCGCCGAGACCCTCCAGCGCAGCAACGGCGACGCGGACGCGGTCTCGGTCGGCGACTTCCACCTGCCGAACCTGGTCGGCTGGGCCCTGTCCGGCCGCCCACGCAGCGACGACGCCCGGATGCTCGCCCTCCTGGAGCCCTACCGCCCCCACCGTCACCGCGTCTGCCGCCTCCTGACGGCCACCGGAGCCCGCGCCCCCCGCTACGGCCCCCGCCTGACCCCCAACGACCACCGCGGCCGCTGACGGAGGCCGCCAATACGCCGATGCCATGGACGACGGCGTGGACGACCCGGCCGCGAGCACGGCCGAACTCCCCGGCAGGCCTGTTCGGTTCACCCTCGCCCGACGAGTCGGTGCGCCCCTTCCGGACGGATCCGATGGGCGACGAAGTCGACGGCATGCCGACGTTCGAGGGCGGTGACGGGTCGATCCCGGCCGATCTCGACCCGTCACATGGAGGGCTTCGGCAGGTGACCGGTGGTCGCCCTGACTACCGGACCGCGATGAAGGCGTCCGCGCCGCGTTCCGGGCGGTCGCGCGGTGCTTCCGCGGGGCGGCCGACGGCGACGGCGCCCATCGGGTCCCAGGTGTCCGGGAGGTCGAGGGCGGTGCGGACGGTGTCGCGGCAGAACATGGTGGACGAGACCCACGCGGAGCCGTAGCCCTCGCCGGTGAGGGCGATCAGCAGGTTCTGCACGGCGGCGCCGGCGGCGACGGTGAACATCTCCCGTTCGGCGGCGGCGCGCCGCGGGTCGGGGTAGTCGTGCGAGCCGTCCATGACCAGGCACGGCACGACGAGGTAGGGCGCGTTGCGCAGGACGTCGCCGCGCGCGGTGCGGCGGGCGATCTTCGCGTCGTCCCAGCCGTCGAGTTCGCGCAGGTCGCGCCGCCAGGCGTCGAGCATCGCGTCGAGCAGCCGGGTGCGGGTGTCCGCGGACTCCAGCAGGACGAACCGCCACGGCGTGGTGTGGTGCGGCGCCGGCGCGGTGACGGCGGCGGCGACGGCGCGCCGGACGGCGCCCGGGTCGACGGGCTCGTCGGTGAAGGCCCGCACCGTGCGCCGCAGGGTGACGGCGGCCCGCAGGGCCTCGGAGGTGCCGAGCCGGAACATGTCGTCGGCGGCGGGGCGCACCAGCGGCCGGGTGCCCTCGCCGTCCTCGGCGGTGACGAGGTGTCCGAGGCCGCGGACGACCGCGACCGGCACGCCGCCGGCCTTGCCCTTCACCAGGTCGCCGGCGGCGGCGAGTTCGTCGGCGGTGGCGGTGACGGTCAGGACGAGCTCGTTGCCGTGGCTGTCGGTGCGCCCGCGGTGGTCCTCCAGCACGGACAGCCCGGCGGCGCCGATGGCGACGTCGGTGAGCCCGTTGCGCCAGGGCCGGCCGAAGGTGTCGGTGACGACCACGGCGAGCCGCCGCCCGGTGAGCCGCTGCAGCGCGGCGCGCAGCGCGCGGGCGGAGGCGTCGGGGTCCTCGGGCAGGAGGAGGACGGTGCCGGGGGCGGTGTTGGAGGCGTCGACGCCGGCGGCGGCCATGACGAAGCCGTTGCGGTTCTCGACGATCCGGGCGGGCCCGCGCCGGGCGACGACCCGGACGGTCTCGGCGTCGATCGCGGCCTCGCGGTCGGCGGCGTGCAGGAGCCGGCCCTCGGCCTTGCTGACGATCTTGGAGGTGACGAGCAGGATGTCGCCGTCCTCGTACGTCCCCGCCTTGGCGATCAGCGCGGCGAGGTCGGCCCCGGCCTCGATCTCGGGCAGTCCCCCGACCGGGAGGATCTCGACGGTCACGCCCGGACCTGCTCCGCGAGGGCCAGCGCGGCCCGCGCCATCTCGGCGGTGGCGTCGACGTCGGTCATCAGCAGCGGGACGGCCCGGCAGGCGATGCCGGCGGCCTCGACGGTGCTCACGGCGCCCTCGTCCGCGGTGTCGACCAGCCAGCCGTCCAACAGTTCCGAGCCGTAGTTCAGCGCGACGGCCTCCGCCGTGGCCTCGACGCCGACGGCGGCGAGCACCTTGTCGGCCATGCCCCGCACCGGCGCCCCGCCGATGATGGGCGAGAGCCCGACGACGGGGGCGGGTGCGGCGGCGACGGCCCCGCGGATGCCGGGCACGGCGAGGATGGTGCCGATCGACACGACCGGGTTGGACGGCGGGAAGAGGATGACGTCCGCCGCGGCGATCGCCTCCAGCACGCCGGGCGCGGGCTTGGCGGTGTCGGCGCCGATCGGGATGATCGCCTCGGCGTCGACGGCGGCGTGCAGCCTGACCCAGTACTCCTGGAAGTGGATGGCCCGGGTGCCCTGCTCGTCGGTGATCCGCACGTGGGTCTCGACCCGGTCGTCGCTCATCGGCAGCAGCCGCACACCGGGCTTCCAGCGCACGCACAGCGCCTCGGTGACCTGGCTGAGGCTGTACCCGGCGGTGAGCATCTGGCTGCGCACGAGGTGGGTGGCGAAGTCGCGGTCGCCGAGCCCGAACCACTCGGGGCCGACGCCGTACTCCTTCATCTCGGCCTTGATCGACCAGGTCTCGTCGGTCCGGCCCCAGCCCTGTTCCTCGTGGATGCCGCCGCCGAGGGTGTACATCACGGTGTCGAGGTCGGGGCAGACCTTCAGTCCGTAGAGGTGGATGTCGTCGCCGGTGTTGCCGATGACGGTGATCTCGTCCTGCGGGTCGACCGCCGCGAGGAGTCCGCGCAGGAAGCGCGCCCCGCCGATTCCGCCTGCCAGTGCCACGATGCGCATGGGCCCATCCTGCCACGGCCCGACTGCCCGTCAGTCCTCGGTCAAGACGTCCCGGCCTGCGCCGGCCGGCCGTGCGCGGAGCCCTGCGCCGCGCCCTGCTCGGCGGGCTGCTCGTGGTGCTGCTCGGGGACGGCGTTCGCTCCGCCGTACTGGTTCATCTCGGTGAGGCCCGGGCTGTAGAGGTGGATGGAGACGGCCGGCTCCAGCGCGCCGTTGACCACCTCGTGCAGGTAGCCGGAGGAGAAGACCCTCTGCCCGCCGGGGCGCAGGGCGCGGGCGCCCTCGCCGGCGTGCGTCAGGGAGCGCTCGACGAGCTCGCCCTGGACGACGGTCATGACGCCGGAGGACGCGCCGTGGTCGTGGAAGCCGCTGCTCTGCCCGGGCAGCCAGCTGAGCAGCCACACCTCGTAGCCGGGGCCGGTCTCCAGCCGGGCGTACCAGCGGGTGAGCGCGTCGTAGCGGACGAGGTGCTCCCAGCGGGTGCGGTCGGCGGCGATCTCGCGGACCAGCCGGGCGTAGCCGGCGACGGTGGTGGGGTGGGCGGGCAGGTCGGTGCGGGCGAGGTGCGGGAAGGCGAGCGGGTCCCCGGCGATGGAGACGTCGGAGAGGCCGTCGTCCCAGCGGGCGGCGGCGGGGCGGGCGGCCTGGAGCCCACGGCGGGCGAGCTTGTTGCGGTCGCGGTTCCGCTTGCGGATGCGGGTCATGCGCACGGCTGTCGTCCTCGGATCTGCGGCTGGTTCGTCAGGGATCAGCCGGATCCGGGATGTCCTGGGGCGGGAATCGCGGGCGGCCTCTGTGCTTCCTGGGGGCGGCGCGCGGTGGGACGCGGGCGCCTAGATACAGCAGGAACAGAGGCGACAACAAGAGTTCACGGCACGGCGGAGCGTGGAACCGCTCCGGGGGCTCATGGACTCTGACATAGGGGAAAGGAGACCGCATCCGCGGGGGTGGTGTCAAACCGGGAGATGCGGCATTCGGGTGGGTTCGGTCCGGAAGTACCGGATGGGGTGATTCATCACCGTCTATGTTTCGATGGGAAGATCGCCGGGAAGGCAGGGCGATGACCGGCCTGTGAGGGTGACCGGGCGTCACTCGGCGGATGGTTGCGGATGGTTCGAAGCTGTCCGGGGCATCTGGGCGAAAAGTCCGATGTGTCCAGATATGTACACTATTCGTAACGGCTTGGTGCCGGGGAGTGAATCCTGGCCCCAATACCAGAGCTCGGCTTGACTGAGCCAGAGTGACGCAACTGTAATTTCACTCGTGTCGTCGGCCGCACGAGGCAACGGCAACCACGGGGACGCCAAGTAGGGGCAGAGGAGGCGCGCCACATGAGCGAGCTCTTTGAGCTGTTGATCGGGGACGGCATCGCGGAGGACGAGGAGGAACTCGGCTGGCAGGAGCGCGCGTTGTGCGCCCAGACCGACCCCGAGTCCTTCTTCCCCGAGAAGGGCGGCTCCACTCGCGAGGCGAAGAAGGTCTGCCTCGCCTGCGAGGTCCGTTCCGAGTGCCTGGAGTACGCCCTCGCCAACGACGAGCGCTTCGGGATCTGGGGCGGCCTCTCCGAGCGCGAGCGCCGGCGGCTCAAGAAGAGCGCGGTCTGACGGAGGACCGGTCCGGCCCGCCGGGGCCGCGGTCCGGGCGGAGCGGTTTCGGGCCTCCGCCGATCCTCCGGTGACGGAGGACAACCACACAGCTGTACGGGCGCCTCACCGCGGTGGTGGGGCGCTTTCGCGTGCCGGGGCACGGTCGTGGGCCGTCCTTCACCGTCCCCGCACGGACACCGTGGACGGAGCCGCAACCCGGAGCCGTTAGTGTGGTGCGCCATCCGGTTGCCGTTCACCGGCTGTGTCCACCGAGAACTGGGGCCCGCGCACTCGATGACCGTCTACAGCCACCAGAGCGGCTTCACCGCTGCCAGGCCGCCCGCCTATCCGCGCCACCTGGTCACCGCCGTGATCGTCTCGCACGACGGCGCCCGCTGGCTGCCGCAGGCCCTGGCCGGCCTGCTCGGCCAGGACCGCCAGGTCCAGCGGGTGCTCGCGGTCGACACCGGATCCACCGACAACTCCCCGCAGCTGCTCGCCGACACCCTCGCCGACTGGCTGCCCGAGAGCGGGCCCCTGATCCTCGGCCGCCGGGCCGGGTTCGGCACCGCCGTCGCCGAGGCCGTCTTCAACAGCCCGCCGCTGCGCCCGGAGGACCTCCCGTACCGGCTCGACCCCTCCGGCTACGACCCGGTCACCGGCGGCTGGGACGACTTCGGCGACCCGCTCGCCCAGGAGGACGACCTCGCCCGCGGCGGCCCGCGCGAGACCCAGCCGGTCGAGTGGCTGTGGCTGCTGCACGACGACTGCGAGCCGCAGACCGACGCCCTGCGCCGCCTGCTCCAGGTCGCCGACTCCACCCCGAGCGCCGCCGTCGTCGGCCCCAAGCTGCGCAGCTGGTACGACCGCCGCCAGCTGCTCGAGGTCGGCGTCACGATCGCCCGCTCCGGCCGCCGCTGGACCGGCCTCGACCGCCGCGAGCAGGACCAGGGCCAGCACGACCAGGTCCGCCCGGTGCTCGCCGTCTCCTCGGCCGGCATGCTGGTGCGCCGGGACGTCTTCGAGGAGCTCGGCGGCTTCGACAAGGCGCTGCCGCTGATGCGCGACGACGCCGACTTCTGCTGGCGGGTCAACGCCGCCGGCCACCGCGTGGTGGTCGCCCCCGACGCCGTGCTGCGGCACGCCGAGGCGGCCAGCCGCGAGCGCCGCGCCATCGACTGCGGCGCCTCCCACCCGCACCGGGTGGACAAGGCCGGAGCCGTCTACACCCTGCTCGCCAACTGCAAGGGCGCGCTCTTCCCCTACGTCCTGCTGCGGCTGGTGCTCGGCACGCTGGTGCGGGCCGTCACCAACCTGCTGGGCAAGGACCCGCGCCAGGCCTTCGACGAGCTCGCCGGGCTCGGGCACGAACTCGTCCGGCTGCCGCGGCTGTTGGCCGCGCGCAAGCGCCGGGCCCGGACCAGGGCCGCCGACGCCCTGGACGACCGCACGCTGTTCCCGGCGCCCGGCGCGACCACCCGGCTCGCCGTCGAGGGCGTCATCAGCTCGCTCGGGATAGGGGGAGCGGACGACAACGTCGGCCGGCACGGCTCGGTGGAGGCCGGCGGCGACGACGACGCCGAGGACCTCGTCGTCGAGCAGTTCGCGCTGATCAAGAAGCTCGCCCGGCGCCCCGCGCCCGTCCTGTTCGCGGCCCTGCTGGTGTTCGCCCTCGTCGCCTGCCGCGGTCTGTTCGGCAGCGGCGTGCTGTTCGGCGGCGCCCTGCTGCCGGCCGCCGACGGCGCCGGCGGCCTCTGGTCGATGTACGCCGACGCCTGGCACCCGATCGGCACCGGCTCCACGGCCGCCGCACCGCCGTACCTCGGCGTGCTCGCCGTCCTGTCCTGGATCTTCTTCGGCCACGCCGACCTCGCGATCACCCTGCTGCTCTTCCTGACGGTGCCGCTCGCCGCGGTCAGCGCCTACCTGGTCTCGCGTCCGCTGCTGGACTCCAAGCTGGTCCGCGCCTGGGCCAGCGCCGCCTACGCGCTGCTGCCCGCCGCGACCGGCGCGCTCGCGCAGGGCCGCCTCGGCACCGCCGTCCTCGCCGTCCTGCTGCCGCCGCTGGCCCGTGCCGCGGCGATCACCGCCGGCCTCGGCATCCGCGAGGAGAGCGCTGCCAAGGGCGCCCGCCCCGGCTGGCGGCCGGTCTGGATGACCGTCCTGCTGCTCACCCTGGCCACCGCCTTCGTGCCGCTGACCTGGGCGCTCGCGGTTCCGCTCTGCCTGGCCACGCTGGGGGTCGCGGTCGTCCGCGGCGGTGCCTTCGGCTCCGGCGGCGCCGCGCTGCGGCTGCTCGGGCTGCGCGTCGTCGTGGTGCTCGCGCTGCCGGTGGCGGTGCTCGCGCCGTGGTCGCTGACGGTGCTGTCGCACCCGCAGTCGCTGCTGATGGAGGCGGGCCTGCCGGGCCTGCACGGCAGTGGCGCCGGCGCCGTCGGCCTGGTGCTCGTCAACCCGGGCGGCGCCGGGGTGCCCCCGGTGTGGCTGTCGGCCGGTGTCGTGCTCGCCGCGCTCGCGGCGCTGCTGCGCGCCGACCGCCGTCGCGCGGTGCTCGCCGCGTGGGGCGCGGCCGGTGCGGGCATGGTCTTCGCCGTCGCCGTGGCCGGCACCTCCGTGACCCCCGCCTCGGGCGGTCCGGCCGTGCCCGCCTGGGCCGGTCCTGCGACCCTGGTCGCCGGGATCGCCCTGCTGGCCGCCGCCGCGATCGGCGCCGACGGCGCCAACGCCCGCGTGGCCGGCATCGCCTTCGGCTGGCGCCAGCCGGTCGCCGCCCTCGTGGTGGCCGCGGCCGCGCTGGCCCCGCTGGGCACCGGCCTCTGGTGGGCGGTGACCGGTGCGGACGGTCCGCTGCACCGCGCCGATGCCAGCCAGGTGCCCGCGTTCGTCGCGGAGGAGGCCGGCACCACCGACCGCGCCCGCACGCTCGTCGTGACGGGGGAGAAGAGCGGTGGAGCCGTCCGCTACACCCTGGTCCGCGGCGCCGGCCTGACGCTCGGCCAGTCCGAGTCCACCGTCGACCCGGCGACCGGCACCCAGGACGGCCTGAACAAGGTGGTCGGCAGCCTGCTGGCCGGCTCCGGCGCGGACCAGGCCGGCGCCCTGTCGGGCTACGGCATCGCGTACGTGGTGGTCGAGCGGCCGGTGATCGACGTGTTCAAGGACGTCCTGGACGCCACCCCCGGTCTGGTCAAGGCCAACCAGGACGGTGCCGCCGCGCTCTGGCAGGTCAACGGCGCCGCGGCGGTCCGCGCGGTGATCACCGCCCCCGGCGCGGCCCCCGTGGTCGTCCCGTCCGGCGTCCGCGACATCGCCACGACCGTCGCGGCCGGCCCGGACGGCCGGGTGCTGCGGCTCGCCGAGAGCGCGTCCCCCGAGTGGAAGGCCACCCTGGACGGCACCGCGCTGGAGCCGACCACGGTCGACGGCTGGGCGCAGGGCTTCAAGCTCCCGGCGGGCGGCGGCAAGCTGTCCGTCACCCGCGAGGCCGGCCTGCTGCACACCGGTTGGATCTGGGCGCAGGTGCTGATCGGGCTGACCATCCTGGTCCTCGCCCTGCCCGGCCGCCGCAGCCACAAGGACGACGACCTGCCCGAGGACGTGGTGGCCGCCGCCGCGCTGGCCGCCGCCGCCCAGGCGCAGGCCCCGGCCCCCGGCAGCCGCCGGGCCCGCCGGATGGCCGAGCGCGGCGAGGGCGCCGAGCCGGGCACCGAGGAGACCGGGGTGTACGAGGGCGCGGTGCCGCCGCAGCCCGCCGCCGATCCGATGACGGAGGCCGTCCAGGCGGCCGCGGCCGCCCAGGACACCGAGCCGTACACGGACCCGTACCAGACGTACCAGCAGGCCGACCCGTACAGCTACGACCCGTACGCCGCGCAGCAGCCGGCGGCCGCGCCGTACGGCGGCCAGGCCCACGCCCAGCAGCAGGCCCACTCCCATCAGGAGTTCCAGCAGGCCTACCCCCAAGAGGGTTACGAGCAGCAGCAGGGCTACGAGCAGCCGTACCAGGACCAGCAGTACGGCTACGACCCCTACCAGCAGACGGAGCACCAGCAGCCCTGGGTGCCGGGGCAGCCGCAGGCCGAGCCCTACTACGACCCGAACGACCCCAACGGGACTGGCCGGTACCCGCACCACCACGGATCGGGGAGCTGACCCGCGATGAAGAAGCCCTCCTTCGGGAAGAAGTCCGCGCCCGCCGAGGCCGAGGAGAGCGGTTACCCGCCGCCGGCTCCGGCCGCCGCCCCCGACGCGGACGGCGCCCCGGCGCCGACCCGCCCCGCCGGGCGCTCGGGCGGCAGCCGCACGACGCAGTCGCTGCTGGCGGCCGCGGCCGTGCTCGCCGTGGTGTTCGGCATCTCCGAGGTCCGTCCGCCGGCCGCCCCCGCGACCGGCGACACCGGCGCCTCGGCGACCACCGCGCAGGTCGAACGGACGGCGGCGGTCTGCCCGCAGCCGCTCCAGGGCCTGACCGGCTCGACCACGCTCACCGCCTACACCCCGCCCGGCACCGGCGCCGCCACCGGCGGGGCCGGCTGGCTCTCCGACGCCAGCGCGCCCGCGACGCCCCCGACCGCGGCCCCGTCGGCCCCGGCCACGCCGTCCGCCCCCGCGACCCCGGCGCCGACCGGCTCGGCCGCCCCCGACAAGGGCGGCGCACCCGCCGACGCCCGGCTGACGCTGGCCAAGCCCGGTACCCCGGTCTCGGCCCCCGCGGCCAACGCCGACACCGCGCCCGGCACCGGGGCCCTCGCCACCGGCGCCCTCGCCCCCGGCTTCACCGTCTCGCAGACCACCACGGTCACCGAGCAGCGCGGCCTCGGCCTGTCCGGCGTCACCTGCACCCCGGCCGGCACCAGCTTCTGGTTCGCCGGGGCCAGCACCGCGGGCGACCGGACGGACTACGTCAGCCTGGTGAACACCGAGTCCTCCGCCGCCGTCGTCGACATCAAGCTCTACGGCGACAAGGGCCCGATCGACAACGACGCCGCCAACGGCATCACCGTCGCCCCCGGCAGCTCCCAGTCGATCCTGCTGCCGACGCTGACCAAGGGTCCGGTCACCGACCTCGCCGTGCACGTGGTGGCCCGCAGCGGCCGGCTCGGCGCGTTCCTGCACGCCGCCGACGGTAGCAAGGGCGCCGACTGGATCCCGTCCTCCGTCGAGCCCGCCCCGACCCAGGTGCTGCCCGGCCTGCCCGCCGACACCTCGGCCGCCCGCCTGGTCGTCTGGGCGTCGCCGGACGACGACGCCGACCTGAAGATCCAGCTCTCCGGCAAGAACGGCTGGTTCACCCCGGCCGGCAACGAGTCCATCCACGTCAAGGCGGGCATGGTCGCCGCCGTCGACCTCGGGAAGGTCACCCGCGACGAGGTGGCCGGGCTGCGGCTGTCGCCCAGCGACGACAAGCACCCCACCCCGGTCGTCGCCGGGGTCCGGATCGACCGGGCCGGCTCCAACGGCAAGTCCGACGCGGCCTGGCTCACCGGCAGTGCCCCGGTCGGCGCCCGCGCCACGGTGGCCGACAA
The DNA here is from genome assembly GCF_042887525.1 of Kitasatospora sp. NPDC057936. Lineage (NCBI taxonomy): Bacteria > Bacillati > Actinomycetota > Actinomycetes > Kitasatosporales > Streptomycetaceae > Kitasatospora > Kitasatospora sp. NPDC057936. Next base: position 3,066 of record NZ_JBHVPD010000123.1, on the reverse strand, counting down.
CCGGGCCGGCGCGTCCACCCTGTTCCTGACGTCGACCGGCGACGCCGCCACCGTCCACGTCACCGCCTCGGCGGGCAGCAACGGCGGCACCCCGGTGACCAAGGACGTCCAGGTGCCGGCCGGTGCCACGGTCGCCGTCCCGGCCCCCGAGCCCGGCGGGCTGAACGGCTCCTTCGCGCTCACCGTGGAGACCGCCTCCGGCGGCCCGGTGGTGGCCGCCCGGATGCTCGCGATCCCCGCCAAGGACGTGCCGATGTTCACCGTCCAGGCGCTGCGGGACGACCGCAGCACCGTCAAGGTCCCGCAGGCCTCCCAGGACCCGGGCGTCGTCCAGCGCTGACCGCGCGCTCCGGGGGCCCGGCCGCGGGCCCCCGGAGCGTCACTCCTCGTCGTAGCGCGGGTCGATGGCGTCCGGCGACAGGCCGAGCAGCTCGGCGACCTGCTCGATCAGGATCTCGTGCACCAGCGCCGCCCGGTCCTCCCGGGTCTTCGCCCGGATCTCCACCGGCCGCCGGTACACCACGATCTGACTCTTGCGCCCCTGCTTGCCGGGCGACACCCGCCCCAGCGGCACGCCGTCCTCGGAGTCCGCGCCGTCCGCCTCGTGCAGCGGCACCTCCTGGACGGCGAACTCCACCTCGATCAGCTGCGGCCAACGCCGCTCCAGACGCTCCACCGATTCGCGCACGTAGTCGTCGAACAGTTCGGAGCGGGTGAGCGAGATCGGCACCTGGGGCGGTGCCAGCGGGCCGCGCAGCCCCCTGCCGTGCCGGTCGCGGTGCCGGGGTCGGCGCGAGGGTCCCGTCGATGACTGCGGTGCAGAGCTGTCCATATCACTGCCGAGGGTAGTCCTTGGACGGTCGGAAGTGGACCACTCCGGCAGGGAAACGCCCGGGGCGGGGGCGTACGCCGCAACGGGCGGAGCGAGCGGAGCAGTCGAAGGAGCGGCTCCGCGCCGAAGCGCCCCCCGGGCGCGGCGGAGGGGGAGTCCGAGGGGCGCGCGGCGCGACACGTCGCACCACGAGGGCAGGCGGTCTTCGCTCCCCGGCGAGGAGTGCTGTACCGTCCACCCTCGTGAGCTCTGTACGTCGTTGTTCGCGGACCGCGTGCGGCCGGCCGGCCGTCGCGACGCTGACGTACGTCTACGCGGATTCCACCGCCGTCCTGGGCCCGCTCGCCACCTACGCCGAACCGCACTGCTACGACCTGTGCGCCGAGCACGCCGAGCGCCTCACCGCCCCGCGCGGCTGGGAGGTCGTCCGCCTCGCCGCCGAGGCCGGGCCGCTGCGCCGCAGCAGCGACGACCTGGAGGCCCTCGCCAACGCCGTCCGCGAGGCCGCCCGCCCGCAGACCCCCCGTCAGGGCCGCGCCCCCGAGGGCGAGTCCACCGAGGGCGGCCGCCGCGGCCACCTCCGGGTCCTCCGTTCGCCCGACAACTGACGGCTCGCCCCGCACGGGGCGTTCCCCCGGCCCGGGTACGCTGCCCGTCTACTGTCACCGCGTCCCGTCGACCGAACGCGCGGTGACCCCGACGTATCGTGAACGATCAGCACAGAGACCAGGGTGGAGCCGCAGTGCGCGACCTCAAGCAGCTCGTGAAGGCGTACGACGTCCGAGGCGTCGTCCCGGACCAGTGGGACGAGAGCCTGTCCCGGGCCTTCGGCGCGGCCTTCGTCCAGGTCACCGGTGCGACCGCGATCGTGGTCGGCCACGACATGCGGCCCTCCTCCCCGTCGCTCAGCCGGGCCTTCGCCGAGGGCGCCGCGGCCTACGGCGCCGACGTCGTGCAGATCGGCCTCTGCTCGACCGACCAGCTCTACTACGCCAGCGGCAAGCTCGACCTGCCCGGCGCGATGTTCACCGCGAGCCACAACCCGGCCCAGTACAACGGCATCAAGCTGTGCCGGGCCGGCGCCGCCCCGGTCGGCCAGGACACCGGCCTCTCCGAGATCCGCGAGCTGGTCGAGTCCTGGACCGGCGAGGACGACGCCGTCACCGTCCCGGCCAAGGACGTCAAGCCCGGCGCGCTCTCCGAGCAGGAGACCCTGCGCGGCTACGCCGACCACCTGCTCGGCCTGGTCGACCTCACCGCGATCCGCCCGCTGAAGGTCGCCGTCGACGCGGGCAACGGCATGGGCGGCCACACCGTGCCGACCGTCTTCGACGGCCTGCCGATCGAGCTCGTCCCGATGTACTTCGAGCTGGACGGCACCTTCCCCAACCACGAGGCCAACCCGCTCGACCCCAAGAACCTGGTCGACCTGCAGGCGAAGGTCCGCGAGGTCGGCGCCGACCTCGGCCTCGCCTTCGACGGCGACGCCGACCGCTGCTTCGTCGTCGACGAGCGCGGCGAGCCGGTCTCCCCGTCCGCGATCACCGCCCTGGTCGCCGCCCGCGAGATCGCCCGCGCCCAGGCCGCCGGCGAGGCCGAGCCGACGATCATCCACAACCTGATCACCTCCTGGACCGTCCCCGAGGTGGTCCGCGAGCTCGGCGGCACCCCGGTGCGCACCCGCGTCGGCCACTCCTTCATCAAGCAGGAGATGGCCGTCACCGACGCCGTCTTCGGCGGCGAGCACTCCGCCCACTACTACTTCCGCGACTTCTGGCGCGCCGACACCGGCATGCTCGCCGCCCTGCACGTGCTCGCCGCCCTCGGCGGGCAGCCGGGCACGCTGTCCGCGCTCACCGCCGAGTACGACCGCTACGCGGCCTCCGGCGAGATCAACAGCACCGTCGCCGACCAGGCCGACCGCTCGGCCGCCGTCCGCGCCGCCTACGCCGGCCTGGAGGGCACCACCGTCGACGAGCTGGACGGCCTCACCGTGGCCGGCCCGGACTGGTGGTTCAACCTGCGCGCGTCCAACACCGAGCCGCTGCTGCGCCTGAACGTCGAGGCCAAGGACCCGGCGAAGATGGCCGAGCTGCGCGACGGCGTCCTCGCGATCGTCCGCGCCTGACGCGCCCCGGGCGCCGACGCGCCCGAGCCGGAGCGCCGGTGCCCCGGCCGGTAGGGTTGCCTATCGGCCGGGGGCCCGCCGCGCCCCCACCCGACTCGTGGAGAGC
>NZ_JBHVPD010000122.1:24383-27088 GCF_042887525.1 Kitasatospora sp. NPDC057936 | reverse complement strand
GCTATTGCTCGGCCTCGTGGGCCCGCTTACTCCGCTGCCCGATGCGGCCCTTCTGTGTTTCGGCTCACGCCCCGCCGGCCGGACCGCCGACACCGAGGTCCAGCCGGGCCTGCGTGTGATAGGCGTTGAGCAACTCGACCAGGACGGGGGTGGTCGACACCGCAGTGTGCTCGCGGGCGGCAATCTCGGACTCCCAGAGCGCGATGTTCACCGCCTTCGCCGCCTCCACGGCAGCCGGACTCGCGAGCAGCACAAGCGTCTCGAAGAGCGCCGATCGCTGGATCTCCGCGCGCTCCATCGTCGCCAGGAACTCCGCCCGCGCCGTCGAGCCCGCCTCAGCCTGTCGGGCCCGCTTGGCGACCGCGTCGATCTCCTTCACACAGGTCGCGTACTGCACGTAGGTGTCGAGCTTCCGCTCGTCCCACCGCGCCGCCATCACCCGTCGATGCTTGGTCCGCTCCGCCCACCCGGTAGCCACGAACGAGGTGAGCGCACCCAGCAGGACGCCCACCAGCGTGACGATCTGAGTAATCACCACCCAGAACCTACCGACGCCGCCCTCCCTACAAAAGAGAGAGGCCTCCGCAGCGAACTCGCTGCGGAGGCCTCCAGGTTGCGGCCCGACTCCTGATCGAACCGGCAACCTTCGACTCCTCATGCAGGGCTAGCGAGACGCCGCACCGCCGCCCGGCATCTGAGCGCAACAGCGCTGCCCGGCAGCAGCAACCCCAGCAGCCCTGCCATCGACGCCGCAACAAACAAGCCCCGACTCGACCGCGAGTCGGGGCTTCTGTGTTTTGCCCTAATGGGCGGCGGGCCCCCTGGGCTACCACCCCCAGAGGCTCACCCGCCGTGCTCGCGCGTCGAACCCGGCAAGGTGCAACAACGTCAGCAATCTCTATTGAACAAGCACTAGGACTCCCATGTTCCATATCTGTATGGATTACAGCGAAGAGCATGACGGCGAGTCCATACCGAGAGGGACTTGACCCAAGGTGCGCGAACCCATCTCCATACGCCTGGGGCTTTCGCCGGCCGAGATTCGCGAGAGCGAGGCCGGACCGACTAGCGTGTTCTTAGCACAATCCGCCACTCCGCCTCGTCTGGCCCACCTACCTACCAGGGCTTCACAGACAGGTGTGTGACGTCGCGTCAGAACCCGGCAAACACTCTTGGTGCACCGTCAGAAGGGAACCCCCGAGTTGCTCTCCGGCTCCGTGCCGGCCGCAATCCCCGTCGTGCTGATCTCGGTCAGCACGACGGCGGCTGCGGCATACGCAATCAAGAAGCTCTCCCAGAACCCAGCCCGCCTGGCTGTGGTCATCTCCGCCATCGTCGCCCTCGTCAGCGCGCTGCCGCCCGTCATCAAGGCGTTCAACGAGACGCCGCCCCCGATGGCCAACGTCACAACTGTCGTCGGCTGGCAATCGCCAGCTGCTGGGGGCATCAGCGAGGCGTGCCACTTCCGGACCATCTCATGTCCATCGGAGGACACGCCTCCGGATGGTGCAGTCGCGTCATGAGCCAGCCACCCGACACGGTCACGAGTCGCATGAGGCGGCCAGCTAGAAGCTGGCTCGATGCGGCAACCGTGCCCCTGCCCAGGTCATCGTTCATCCGACGCCTCAACACTGACCAACGAGCCGCCCTTTCCCGCATTGCAGTTCCACAGACCTACGACGGCGGCTCCGTCATCAGCAACGTGGAGAGCAACACCGGGACGAAGTCCTTCACAATGCAGATCATCGTTAGCGGCTGGGTCATGGAGGAGGTCTCCTACCCGGACGGCACACAGGGCGTGACTCTTCGCGGCCCCGGAGATCTCATCGGTGACAGCATCCTCTTCAGTCCCCGAGACTCCTTCAGGGCCGTGTCTGCCACGATCGTCCTGGCTGCCTCCATCCCAAGCAGCTCGTTCAGGGGTTTTCTCCAGAACTACCCTGCGGCGATGGAGAGCTTCTGCCGACTACTGACAACGCGGCTCCAGATGCTTCAGCTTCAGCATGAGAGGACGAACCAGCCGCCCGCGGCCAGGATCAACAGCCTCCTCCTGGACCTCAGCACCTACGCGGACCCAGCCCGCCCGACGTTCCCCTACGACATCTTGGGCCTCTCACAGGCCGACTTGGCTCGGATCCTCAAGCTCAGCCGGCCGTCGGTCGAGAACCACATCAGAGAGCTTCGGCGATCCGGGACCATCACCACAGGTCGAAGGCGTATCACGCTGATCAATCCCGTGAACCTTGGGACCAGAGCCAGCCTTCCCGACCCCGACGATTATGAGGACGACGCTGCATCAGGTAGTGGCTACGTCGCCGTGCTGAGCAAGGGGAAACTCACACAGATCAGGGCAGTCAGTGACGTCCGGGCCGCCGAGATGCTCACCAGGTCTGAATTGGGGTGGCACATCGAGCTTCTCGAAAAGTCCTCAACTGAGACCTGTGTGGCGGCGATTGACAGAACTATCGCGGCACTTGGCATGGAGCTGATCAGGACGGCCGGACGGGAGCGCTACGGCCTGACAAGGACGATCACAGCTCCGCAAGTAGCAAGCCAAGTAAGGCAGTTCATTCGCCGGTTAGCACGACAAGGAATCGAGTGAGGGGGGTGGGGCCCCCCCGCGGTGGGGGCCCCCCCCCCCGCCCCCCCCCCACGTGCGACGACCAAAGTAGATACAAGATCCTCCGCATAAGACACCCCGGCGC
>NZ_JBHVPD010000122.1:0-24373 GCF_042887525.1 Kitasatospora sp. NPDC057936 | reverse complement strand
GACTTACTCTACCTCTCCCTCTTTTCCACCCAAATTTCTGTATGTTCGTGGGCGGTTCCCCACCCATCTCACGCGTGTTGGGGGGGGGGCCCCGGGGGTTTGGCCGGCCCGGCCCCCCCCACCTCAGGCTAGAGCGTCAGCGATGAGTTCCATCGAGTCCACGATTGTCACGGCGCCTGCGTCAGCCAGTTTGGCGTCCTTGCCCGGCTTGTTGGCGTAGCCGATCGTCGGGACGCCAGCGGCCTCCCCAGCCTCGACGTCGCGGGCTGCGTCGCCGATGAAGATGCACCGCTCCGCCCCGATGCCTGCGGCATCGATCGCTTCGAGCAGGAGGCGCGGGTTCGGCTTCATGGAGGAGGGGTCGCCCGGGGCGCGCCCGAAGACGCCGGCCACGTCGTCGCTGAGCCCGTGCTCGGCGAGGTAGGCCTCGATGGCCGTGCCCGCGTTGTTGCTGACCACGGAGACCAGGCGGCCGGAGCGGACAGCAGCTCGCAGAACCGATTCTCCGCCCCGGGTCGGGCAGGCGGCCCGCACGGCTTCAGTCTCCAGCGCGGCCAGCGCGGCATCCGTGCGCTCCGTGAGATCGGGGCGGGCATCCGAGACCAGCCGGAGCAGGGCGAGCGGGTCGGTCTCCTCCTCCGCCCCAGCGGGGAGTTGCTCGCCGGCGGCGAGCAGGCCCTCACGGAGTCGGCGCGCGACCTCCGGGGCGGGGAGGCCGGCGAAGACCGAGCACACCGGGCCGTCGAAGTCGAGGAGTACGTGCTTCACCGGCCGCAGCACGTCGGCGAGTTGCTGAGGGGTGGCGGTCACGGCTGGCGCTCGTACGCGATCGTGGACCACACGCTGTCGAACCACATCTGGGCCTGCTGGACGTACTGCGATCCGAGCGAGGCGTCGTCCGGGCCGGCGGCGTGGTGGAACAGGGTGGTGTCCTTGCCGGTCACGTCGTAGAAGGTATGGGCGGTGTCGTCGATCGACACGGTGCGCTCGCGGAGCGGGTAGAAGCCGAAGAAGGCCTCCGACCGGTTCAGGATGTACAGCTTGAACAGGCTGGACGCCCTGTGGACCTTGACCTGGACGCTCGCCTTCTGGACCAGGCCCAGCTCCGCCAGCATCTCCACCGAGTGCGCGATCCCGCCGGCGTTCGTCAGGGCGATGTTGCGGGCGCGCTGCCGGAGCGCGGCTTCGTCCTGGAGGCCGTCGACCAGGACCGGCACCGCCATCGGCGCCGTGGTGTCCGGCAGCAGCAGGCGAACCGTGATGGACTCCGGCGCCAGCCGGCCGGAGCGGACCTTATCGAGCGGCTCCTGCAGCGCATTGTGCAGCGTCTCGCTGGAGAAGCCGGCGAAGTCGAGGGTCACCTGCTGTTGCTCGAAGGCCGCTTCGAGGTGAGGCCGCAGCCCGACTGGCCGAGAGGTCCGCTCCCGCACGAACGAGCCGCTCCCCTGCCGGGTCACGATCAGCCCCTCGGTGCGGAGCAGGTCGAGCGCCTTGTCCACCGTGCCGCGCGCCACGCCGAAGTGCTTCGCGAGCTCAGGACCGGAGGGGAGCTTGTCGCCGGTCTCGAAGCCCGGCTTCTTCGTGAGGATCGAGGCCCGCAGAGAGCTGCCGACCTGCTGATACGGGGGGCGAGAGTCATCCGGGTCTAGGGCCATGGGCCAATGCTAGGGGAGGTGCCCAACAGGCGCGAGAAACCCAACTCTCTTGACCTGCCTAAGCAGGTTGTCTATGTTGTGAGTGCCGCACCAAGTGAGACAGGGGCGACACAGAGGGGCCTTCTTTGGGCTGCTCTGAGCTGCGCAAATGCGCCTATGGGGATAGGCGAAGGGGCCCGGGACAGATCGGGCCGAGGTCGACCGCGCCTTGGCATGCGGATGGCATAGACCGAGAGGTCCGCGTCTGCCCTAAAAGACGCACCCCCTGCCAGCTCACCGCCGGACTCCTCGGCGCCGGAGCTGGGCGGTCTCAGCGAACGAGTGTCTTTGGTCCCCGACCCGTGCCGCCTGCGGCGGGCCGGGGGTCATGGCTGCTCGTGACGTGACGAGTAGCTGGCCCCGAAGTCGGGGCCGCCGCGCTTTCCTTGGCCGGGCGCGCGGCAGCCCCTGGGGCGCACCTCCCACTGGAAGAGGTAGACCCGTGAAGTCGATTGTTGCAGGTCAACACGCCTTGGGCACCGAGGAGTTCGCGGAGCTGGCGTTGGGCGTGGACGAGGAGCTGTTCGCCGGCGTGACCGGCGAGTCGGCGATCGAGCGCCAGGCCCGGTTGGACGTGGCGTACGCGGTGCTGGCGGACCTGCGCCGGGAGGACCCGGACCTGGCCCCCTTCGCCGAGCAGCAGATGAAGATGGCGCCGGTGCCGCTGCGGTTCCGGGCGGTCGTCCGCCGCACCGCCGACATCGAGCTGGTGGCCGCGTGAGCGGGCTGGGCGAGTACCGCGCCGAGCGGCGGGCCGACCGTCAGGCCGACCGCGCCGACGCCCGAGCGGACCGTAGGGACGAGCGCGAGCAGAACCGGTTGGACGCCGAGGCGGCCCGTCAGCGGCGGGAGGCTGACCAGCGCGCCGCCGAGGAAAGCCGGCACCAGCGCCGGGCGGCGCGAGCCGCACGTCTCGGCCGGGTGACCAGGTGGGTGTCGGCCAACCCGGCGAGGGCGTTCGTCCGACTGGTGCAGGCCTGCTCGATCGTGCCGGCCTTGGTGTCCCAGGTCTCCGCGCTCGACAGCGCCAAGGTGTACCTGCTGCTCGCGGTACTGCTGGCCGCGATGCTGGAGGGCGGCGCGTGGGCACTGGTCGCCATGGGCGCCCAGGCCGAAGGCGAGCGCTCCACCCGCACCTACCGGCTCGGCGCGTGGGCCGCCGGCATCGTCGCCGGGGGCATCAACTTCGCCCACGGCTGGCAGCAGTACCCGACCCATCACTGGGTCGCGTTCGTGCTGGCCCTGTCCAGCATCGGCGCCGTCTGGCTGACCGACCTCCAGACCCACGGCGGCCGCGGCCCGACCACCGCCGAGAAGAAGCAGGCGAAGGAGCGAGCCGAGCACACCCGCCGCCGCGCCGAGCATCACCCGGAAGTCCGAGAGGTCGCGGACCGCCTTCTGTCCGCCGCCCCCTTCGGCGAACTGCCGGCGGACGAGGCGTGGCGCATCGCGTGGGAGTACGTCCACGGCGTCACCGTCCCCGGCCTGACCGCCGACCTGCTGGCCCGGCGGCTCAACGCCCGCGCCCGGGTGGCGGAGCTGAGCGTGCTCCCGGCACCGGCCGATCTGTGGCCGGGAATGCCCGACGACCCGTTCCCCGCCCTCACCCTCCCGCTCCCCACGGGGCCGTCCGACGGCGTCTACCTCGATGCCGTTCCCGGCGGTCTGCGGAACGCTTCCCCGATCACGGCCGAGAGCCTCGGAGTCCTTTACGGAAGTGGGTTGTGCGCATCCGCACCTGACGCCCGAGAGCTCGACTGCGAGCCCTCGAAGGGACAGGTCGGGAACGCCTCCGCGCCCACCGGGGAACGCCCGCTCGACCCGGCCGACATCGCCCGGGTCCGCATCCTGGCCGATGACCTCGCCGCCCGCGGCGACGAGCTCAGCACCAAGAAGGTCCGCGACGCACTCGGCTGCCGAAACGACTACGCCGTGCGCCTGCGCCGCCACGTCGGAACCGAGCGCGACAACCGCCAGATCGGCCGGACGGACGGTGCCCGGTGAACAACATCCGCAACGTGCCCGGTCTGGGCATCGCTCGCCTCGACCGCGGTGGCGTCGCCTACCGCCTGGTCGAACCGCTGACGATCGATGAGGTCGCCGGCCTGCCCCGCGAGACCTGGTGCCACCGCCTGACGGTCACCGACGCCTCCGCCGGCGGCCGCTGCGCCGCCGAGTTCCACGCGATCTGCGAGCTGGACGGCGAGCCGTTCGTGCTCGTCGGCCGGATCGGGGAGGGCGCCTGATGCTCGGCTTCGGCAAGAAGCAGCCCGCCCAGCCCCAGTCCCGCCAGCAGCGCAGGGCGAAGGCCGTCCGCAAGGCGGACCGGGCCGGGCACGCCGCGATCGACGCGCTCCCCACCAGCCGCTCCATCACGAACTGGTGGCACACCCCGGCCCCCTCGCGGCGCTCCTCCTGATCCTCTCCGGGCCCGGCCTCCACGGCCGGGCCCCTACCTGGAGAACTGACCATGGACTGGCTCCTGAGCCTGCTCTACCCGATCCTCGCGGTCGGCGCCGGCGTCGCCGTGTGGCTTCTCCGTCGGGAGGAGAACCGATGACCATCCCCCCGCCGCCGACCTCCCCGCCCACCATCGGCATGCCCGACGCCGAGCCGGAGCCCCTCGACCTCCGCAAGACCGAGCCGACCGACACCGACGACGACATCGAGGACCAGGCCGTCGAGGACGACGACCAGGACCAGCCCGATGCCGAGGCCGACCAGGAGCGGTACGACCTGCGGACCGTGGCCGAGAGCCTGCGCCTGCTGATCAGCCAGACGCCGGAGGAACAAGCCGAACGCGCCCGCAGGGAGCGCGAGGAGGAGTTCCGGGAGCAGGGGGAAACCCCCGACGAACGCGAAGACCGCCACCGCGCCGAGCAGCTCGTCCAGCAGCGCCGGGCCTCCGTGCTGTGGCGTCAGGCCCACTCCGAGCGTGCCCGCCGGTTCCGCCGCTGGTGCATCCTCACCACCACCTCCGCCGTACTCGGCTACCAGATGGGCGTCGTCCAGCTGGCCGCCCACATGCCCCTGACCGTCGCCGCGCTCGCTGCGGCCGGCGCCTGGCTCGTCGACCTGCGCATGCGCGGGTGGGGCCACGTCCGGGTCTCCGAGGTCCGCGGCTTCCCCGGCCTCACCATCTTGATCCTCGTGCGGGTGCCGTTCGCCTCCGCCCTGGTCGGCGCCCTCGGCCTGGCCCCCTTGATCACCCTCCTCTCCACCAGCCACCACTGACCGCAGGAGATCGACACCATGGACACCCAGTTGCTCGGCTCGTTCGGCTCCGGTGGCCTCTGCCTGGCCATCGCCGTGTGGATCATCCTCGGCAGTCGCAAGGCCGAGAAGCAGGGCAAGCTCGCCAAGAAGCACAAGGACGAGCACACGGCCTGGCTCATGATCGTCTTCGGGATCTTCGCCGCCGGCGCCGGACAGGCCTTCAGCGCGCCGGGGACCGTCGGCGACGCCCTGACCCACGCCTTCACCTCGCAGAGCCAGGTGTTCGGCAACGTCGGTGCCGGGGCGGTCGCCGCGATCCTGACCTTCGCCCTGTTCGGCACCAAGCCCGGCCCGTGGAAGGACAGCGTCCTCGGCGCCACCGTGCCGTCCGTCTACGCCGCTGCCGGCGGGATCTGGGCCCTGCCGCTCACCGTGATCGGCTCGGTCCTCAAGGGCCTGGTCGGTGCGTGATGAAGCTGCACCGCTACCTCGAAGGCGTGTCGGTCACCGCGTTCGGCCTGGGCAACAGACTGATCATCCGGGCCGTCCGGCCCCACGCCGAGAAGGTCTCGGTCACCCGCCAGCAAGTCGGGGGAGCGCTCGCCCTCGGCCTCTTCTTCTCCCCCGTCCTGGCCCGGCCCGTCGCCCGGTACGCGCCGCCCGCCGTCACCGTCCTGCTCGTCCTGTGGGTGATCGTGGCGGTCGTAGCCGGCAACACCAGAGCTGCCACCGCCCTGGCGAAGGCGGACCAGGCCGCGAAGGAGAAGGCTGCCAAGGCCAAGGCCGGGGACCATGGAGAGGCCTCCACCAAGGCCGAACCGGACGACTCCGCCGACCAGGACGACGAGCTCCAGGACGCCCCCGCCGACGCCGACCTGTACGCCCTGGTGCGGTACGTCGCCGCGATGTCCGACCAGGGCACCGCCGCCCACCTCTCCCACCTCTTGGAGGAGGGCCACGCGAGGGGCCTCTTCGGCGGCTGGAAGATCCCCGACCTGAGGACCCACCTGGAGGGCTTGGAGGTAGCTCTGGTCGAGGGCAAGAAGCTCACCTTCAACGGGCGCCAGCGCAACCGCCTCGCGGTGCTACTGGATGCCCTCCCCGAGACCGCCCCGGGCACCGTCCCGGCGGTCGTCCAGAAGGCCGCCTGACCCCTCTCCCCTGCCCCCTCCTGGCACCTCCTCTTGGCGGCGGTAGGGCGGTAGGAACCGCAGGTCAGCGCACGCCTACCGCCCTCCCTACCGGCCCCCTACCTACCGCCCTACCTCGTCCAATCCGCGCCCGCCGGGCGGGGAAAACAATCACCAGAAGGAGCCCGCCGTGGACCAGGACCTCGCCGCCGCGCTCGCTGCGGACGACGCTGCCGAGGACGCCGGTATGCACCCCGACAACCGCCGCACCTGCTGGACCCACCAGTGCTGGGCCGAGGACTGCGCCGACCGCCCGATGCACACCAACCCCAGCGTCTTCAGCTGAACCACTCCCTTCCCCCGAGAGCCTGTCCCCAACAGCCCCACTGACGCGGTCACATGACGGCGGTCCCGTCGGGCCGTCCGACGAAAGGCATCACTGTGTACGACGAGTACGACGCCGCCGACTGGACCCCGGGCGAATGCGACCACTGCACCGCCGGCGAGCCCGTCGAAACCCCGCTCGGACTCATCTACTGCGCGTGCCAGATCGGCCAGGGCGCCGCCCCCGAGAACTGCCTCTGCGGCCCCGAGGACGACTGACCGACACAGCACGAAGCCCCGCAGCAACCGCCGACCTTGCCGGGTGACATGCGGTTGCTGCGGGGCCTATCCGATCCCCTCTCAGAGACCAGAGGACTCCAGCATGCCCGGAAACACCACCTCGCCGCAGCCCCGCTGCGAGGCCGCCCACCTCGGCGACGCCAGCCCCTGCGAGGGCCCGCGCGACGCCGTGACCGTACTCGACCGCCAGGGCGACGCCGCCAAGGCGTGCGTGCACCACGGCTCTCGCCTGTACGCCAGCCTCATCGACCCCCGAGTCCGCCCCTGCAGCGTCCCCGGCGCGGCCATCGAGGTTTACAAGCGCGCCCAGACCACCTCCGCGTTCGCCTGGCTCGACCACCACCAGGTCCCCACGGAGGACGAGCGGTGACCGAGTACGCCCCGAACGTGATCCCATTCCGGCCCGAGCCCGCCGAGGTGAAGGCCGCCGAGCAGGCCGTCATCGGCGCCGCCCTGCTCGACCCCGCCCAGATCCCGGCCCTCGCTGCCCAGCTCGGCGACCCGAGCGCGTTCTACCACCCCGCGCACGAGACGATCTGGCGCACCATCACCCGCATGGCCGGAGGCGAACGGCCGGTCGACCCCGTGCTGCTGGCCGGTGTCCTGCGTGCCCAGGGCGACCTGGTCCGCGTCGGCGGGCCGAGCTACCTGCACACCTGCATCGAGGCCACCCCTACCGCCGCCAACGGCGACTACTACGCCGAGATTGTGCGCGTGGCCGCCGAGCGACGCCGCATCAACACCGCTACCAGTCGCCTCGCCCACATGGCCGGCGACGACCAGGCCGACCTCGACGCCGTCCGCACCGCCGCGCTCGCCGCCCTCGCGGACCTCGCATCCGGCGAGACCTGGCTCGACCCCGTGCCGCTCGGCTCCCACGGCGCCCTGCCCACCTTCCCCGTCCGCGCCCTGCCGGGGTGGGTCGGCGCCTACGTCGAGGCCGTCGCCGAGTTCACCCAGACCCCGCCCGACATGGCCGCCACCATGGCCCTCGCCGCGCTGTCCACCGCCGCCGGCGGCCGGGTGAACGTGGAGATCCGGCCCGGCTGGCGCGAGCAGTCGAACCTCTACCTGGTCTGCGCGATGCCTCCGGCCAGCCGCAAGTCCGACGTCTTCGCCTTCATGACCGGCGCGGTCTACCGGGTCGAGGACGAGCTCCGCGCCGAGGCCAAGAGCCGGATCGTCGAGGCGGAGACCGCCAAGGAGACCGCGCTGGCCGAGGTCGAAGCGCTCATGGCCAAGGCCCGCAAGAACCCCGACCTCGACCGGGCCCACCTGGTGGCCGAGATCTCCGGTGCCCGGATGCTGGCCGACGAGATCGTCGTCCCGCCGAGCCCGCGGCTGACCCTCTCCGGGGACATCACCCCGGAGACCGTCACCCACCAACTCGGCGTCCACCGCTGCCTGGCCGCGCTCTCACCCGAGGGCGACCTGTTCGACAGCATCGTGGGGCGCTACAGCAGCAAGCCCAACCTCGGCGTCTTCCTCCAGGCCCACAAGGGCGAGCGGCTCCAGGCCGACCGGATCACCCGCGAGCAGCCGACCGTCGACAAGCCCGCGCTCACCATCGGCGTCACCCCGCAGCCCGCCGTCCTCCAGGAGCTCGGCGCCGCTCCCGGTGCCCGCGACCGCGGCCTGCTCGCCCGCTTCCTGTACTCGCTCCCGCCCTCCAACCTCGGCTACCGCAAGATCCGCACCACCCCCATCCCCGAGCCGGTCGCCACCACCTACGACGTCCGGCTGTCTGCGCTCCTGCGGGCCCTCACCGCCCTGGAGGAGCCGGTCACCGTGCGGATGACCGAGCCCGCCGACCTCGCGGTCGAGAAGCTCCAGGAGAAGTTCGAGGTCCAGCTCCGCCCGGACGAGCCGCTCGCCCACATCAAGGACTGGGCCGGCAAGCTCGTCGGTCACATCGCCCGCATCGCGGTCCTACTCCACCTCGCCGACCACGTCGCCGGCGACTGGCGCGCGCCCGTCGAGGCCGCCATCGTCGAGCGGGCCGCCGAGATCGCCGAGTACTACACCGCCCACACCCTCGCGGTCTTCGACCTCATCGCCGCCGACCCGGCCACCGAGGACGCCCACGCCCTCCTCCAGTGGCTCCAGCGGCCGAAGAAGGACGGCACCCACCGCACCCACATCAAGGCCCACGACGCCGTCGCGTCGTCCCGGCGGTTCAAGAAGGTCGCCGACGTCGAGCCCGCACTCGCGCTCCTCGAACAGCACGGCTGGCTCCGCACGGATCAGTCCCCTGCCAGCGGCCAGCGCGGCCGGCCTCAGGCCGTCACCTACCGTGTCCACCCGATCCTGAGCGCCCCCGCGGACACGAACCCGATCACGTAACCGTCAGGAACGTCAGGACAAAGCCCTGACCTGGCGAAATGCCGCCGGACGAGCAGTCAGGGCCCGTCAGGTCTGTCAGGGATAGCCGGGATCTCCTGACAGACCTGACAACCCCTGACGCCCGACCAGGGGCCGTACCGGCAGGTCAGCGCGTTCCCCTGACATCCCTGACGCCTTCCGCCCTCCGCCGCCGCCCGCGAGAGGGCACGTAACCCTCCGCACCCACCGCAGGAGACGTCGCCATGCCCAAGCGCGAACTGCTCAAGCTCCCCGCCGTGCTCACCGAACTCGGTATGTCCCGTGCCGCCTTCTACCGGATGCGAGCCCGAGGCAAGGCGCCGCGCCTCATCAAGCTCCCCAACGGCCAGGTCCGGGTCGACCGGGCCGACCTGGACGCGTGGCTCGACGGCTGCGAGGTGGCCGCCTGATGCCCACCTCCTACAAGGTCAAGTTCTGGGACCATCGGCACCGCCCTGACCGGCGGGCCCCCTGGATGGTCCGCTGGACCGTCGCCGGGCGGGAGTTCTCCGAGTCCTTCCTGACCAAGACCGCGGCCGACGGCCGGAAGTCCGAGCTGATCTCCGCTCTCCGCGACGGGCAGCCTTTCGACGTCGACCGCGGCCTGCCGCTCTCCGAGCTCCGCAAGGAGAAGCAGATCACCTGGTACGAGCTCGGACGGAAGTACGTCGAGGCCCGGTGGGAGGGTGTTCCGGCCAAGACCCGCACGACCTGGGCCGACGCCCTGGCCACGGTCACGTTCGAGCTGGTGAAGTCGAAGGCCAGCATGCCGGACAAGCGGGTCGTCCGCCGGGCGCTCTACAGCTGGGCCTTCAACGTGAACGCGTGGGGCGAGGAGCCGCCGGCGGACTGGGTCAAAGCCTTGGCGTGGGTGCAGAAGCAGTCCGTGTCGGTCTCCGCCTTCGAGGAGGCGCCGATGGTGCGCCGCCTGCTGAACGCCCTCGCGGTGAAGCTGGACGGCAAGAAGGCCGCCCCCTCGGTCGTCCTGCGCAAGCGCCGCATCCTCGGCCACCTCTTCGGCTACGCCGTGGAGGAGGGCTACCTGGCCGCCAACCCCCTCCCGACCGTCCAGTGGCAGCCTCCGGAGTCCGAGGACGAGGTCGACCCGGGCCTGGTGGTCAACGAGGACCAGGCCGCCGCGCTCATCGAGGCGGTGGGACGCCAGGGGAAGCGCGGCGCACACCTCCGGGCCTTCTTCGCCTGCCTCTACTTCGGCTGGCTGCGGCCGGCCGAAGCCGTGTTCCTCACGCTCGCGCGCTGTCACCTGCCCACCGAGGGCTGGGGCTACGTGGTGCTGGACGAGACCCGGCCGCGGGTCGGCTCGTCCTGGACGGACGACGGGACACCGCACGACAAGCGCGGCCTGAAGCACCGGGCTGAGAAGGCGACCCGCCGCGTCCCGATCCCGCCCGAGCTGGTGGCGATCCTGCGGGAGCACATCGCCGCCTTCGGGGCCGCGCCCGACGGCCGGCTGTTCCGGACGTCCCGGGGCGGGATGGTGCAGGAGAGCGGTTACGGCGTCGTCTGGCAGCGGGCCCGCGCCGAGGTGCTGTCGCCGGCCGACTGCGCGACGAAGCTCGGCAAGCGGCCGTACGACCTGCGACACGCCGGGATCTCGCTCGGGCTGAACTCCGGGGTCGACCCGACCGAGGTCGCCCGGCGGGCTGGGCACAGCGTCGCCGTCATGCTCCGGGTCTACGCGAAGTGCCTGCACGGCACCGTCGAGTACGCGAACGAGCTGATCTCGAAGCGGCTCAACCGGAACCGCCCGGCGCCGCCAGCCCCGGATCCTGGTCCGTAGCTGGTCCGTACGCGCTGGTCGGGGCCGAGATCCGGGCGAAACCAGGTGAGACAAACCATGCAAAACGACCATCCGGCGTGACCGGTGTTCGAGCAAAAAGAAACGGCCTCTGATCTACGTTTCCGCAGATCAGAGGCCGTTTCTCTATCCGGTGGCTGGTGCAGGGTTCGAACCTGCGTAGCTTGCGCGACAGATTTACAGTCTGCTCCCTTTGGCCGCTCGGGCAACCAGCCAGGATTGGTGTCTCCCGGGGCCTTGCCCCGTTCGACTCCGTAAACGATACCCGATGCCGGGGGGTGGTTCGCCACTCGATTGGTCACGCGATGATCAAGGCCTTCGGCGTGGCTGTCGGGGGCGGCGACAGGGCACCGCTGGATAGGCTGGGGCGGCGGGGCGCCCGGTGCGGCGTGCCGTGCCAGTGAAGCCAGAGCATCAAGGAGACCAACACCCATGGCCGACTCCAGTTTCGACATCGTCTCGAAGGTCGAGTGGCAGGAGGTCGACAACGCGATCAACCAGACCTCCCGTGAGATCGCCACCCGCTTCGACTTCAAGAACGTCGGCGCCGAGATCAGCCGCTCCGGCGAGAAGATCGAGATGAAGGCCAACGGCGAGGAGCGCGTCCGGGCCATCCTCGACGTGCTGCAGACGAAGTTCGTCAAGCGCGGGCTGTCGCTGAAGGCCCTGGACGCCGCCGAGCCGCAGCTGTCCGGCAAGGAGTACAAGATCTTCGCGAACGTGAAGGAGGGCATCACCACCGACGATGCCAAGAAGGTCGCGAAGATCATCCGGGACGAGGGCCCCAAGGGCGTCAAGGCCCAGGTCCAGGGCGACGAACTGCGCGTCAGCTCCAAGAGCCGCGACGACCTCCAGACCGTCCAGGCCCTCCTCAAGGGCAAGGACCTGGACTTCGCGCTCCAGTTCGTGAACTACCGCTGACGCCCTCCCGGCCGATCCGAAGCGGCGACGGCAAGGCCCCGGTCCTGGGTGCGGGACCGGGGCCTTTGTCGTCGGGCCGTGGAGTGCGGCGGGTGGGGTCAGCCGGCGGCGGGGTGGGGGTGGAGGGCGGTACGGGCCGCCGTGGCGTCGGCCAGGGCCTGGGCCTGCGCCTTGAGGGAGGCGAGCCGCTCGTTCACGTCCCGAGCGTCCCGGCCGCCCCGAGTGTCCCGGACGTCCGGGGTGGCCGTGGACGGGAGCTTCGGCGGGGCCGGCGGGGTCACCGAGGGCACGGTCACCGGCAGTGACGGGGGTGCCGGCAGCGAGCCGAGCAGGCCCGACAGGAGGTTGGTCACGGTCGCCAGCAGCTGACCCACGACGCCGGGGACGGAGGAGGTCACGCTCGACAGCAGATCGGTGACCGTCTTGATGATGCCGGACAGGTCCGGGGTGGCGGGGAGGGCCGGGACCGCGGGGGCCGGGACGGACGGCAGGGCGGGGACCGCCGGGGCCGGGACGCTCGGCACGGGGACGCTCGGGAGCGGGTCGTCGGCGAGCGGGGCCGAGACGACGGGGGTTCGGGGGGCCGCGGAGCCGTTGCCCGCGGCGGTGGCGGATGCCGAGGCGACCGGCGTCAGCGCGAGGGCTGCGGTCAGCGCGGCGGCCATCCAGGTGGCACGCATGGGTACTGCTTCCTCTCGGTACGAGTGGGGCGAGATCGCCTGACTCACACCGTGGGGCAGCCACCCGGACGCAGCCACCGCACGTACGCCGAACGGTGGCGCGGCGGCCCCAGCGGCGGCCCCAGCGGCGGCCCCCGCGCCCGGCGTGGCTCGGCCCGGCACGGCTCAACCCGCCGTCGCCGCCCAGCCCTCGGTGCTGCGGTGGGCGCCGAGGCCGACCGCCTCGAACTCGTCCACCCGCCCCTCCTCCACCCGGGCGCCGAGCTGCCGCAGGACGCGGGAGATCGGGCTTCCGCCGGGCGCAAAAGGCTCGAACGCGCTGCTGAGCGGGCCCAGTTCGAGCCGGCCGTCGGTCCACACGGCGGCGCGCTGGGTGCCGGTGCCGCCGAAGAAGTCGGCCTCGATGCAGGCGACCGGGCCCGCCTTGGACCAGGCCGCGAGCCGCAGTTCGAAGCCGTCCGGGTGCCAGGCGAAGCCGGCGCCGCCTTCGGACTTGCGCTCGTCACCGTCGGCCCGGAAGGCGGACAGGAACGCGGGAGTGGCCGGGATCAGCGCCAGTCCTTGTGCGAGCGGCGCCACCCGCGCGGCTGGCACTTCGGCCGCCGCGACCGTCAGCAGCTCCAACGTGCCGATCAGCGCCTGGAGTTCATACGACATGCCCGACATCGTGTCCCACCGCACCGACAACCGGCCCGGAATTTATGATTCCGTGCCCGTCCGGAGTCCGCACGGGTGCTCGAACTCCCGCTCCCGGACCGCGCGTTTGGGCGGCGACGCCGTTCACCGGCGCGCCGACGGGACCGATGCGCGGTCACCCGGGCGGGCGCGCGCCGCATGCGGCGCTCCGGGCAGACGGGTGAACTGGCCGGGTACGGCCCGCCCCGGCCCCCCTCCCGGAGCTCACCCCCGGATCTCACCCCCGGAGCCCGCCCGCGGAGCCCGTACCGGACGAGGACCCCGCACCGGAGGAGGACCCGGATGAGTTCCACGGACGCGCCCCCGCCCCGCCCGGACGGCCCGCAGGCCGGCCCCGCCACCCGGGAGCGCGGCGGAGCGGTGGCCGCCCGGGTCGCCGCCCCGCGGATGTCCTGGTTCACGCTCGCCCTGATGACCACCAGCTCGGTGGCCAGCCTGCGTTCCGCCCCGACCATGGCGGTCTACGGCCTGGCCTGCGTCCTCCTCTACCTCGTCCCGGCGCTCGTGTTCGCGCCGAACGAGAGCGTCGACCCGGGCGAGATCGAGCACATGGCCCACGTCGAGGCGCTGTTCCTGCGTCACTTCGCCGCCGCCGCGCGGGCGTGACGGCGTCCCGGGCGGCCCGCGCCCGGCGGAGCTCCGGCCCACCGCGCCGGCCCCGGACGGGTGACGGGGCCCCGGACGCGTGATGGAGTTCCAGGCAGCAGCCCGTCCGGACCTTGAGGAGGAAGACCCGTGCCCCGACCCTTCACCACCGAGGACTACCGCGCCCGGCTGGCCCGCGCCGCCGCCGACGCGACCGCCGCCGGACTGGCCGGCCTGGTCGTCGCCCCCGGCCCCGACCTGGTCTACCTGTGCGGCTACCAGCCCACCGCGATCACCGAGCGCCTCACCGCCCTGGTGCTCGGCACCGGCCGCGAGCCCGCGCTGGTCGTCCCCCGGCTGGAGCGCCCGGACGCAGAGAAGGCCCCCGGCGCCCCGGCCGTCCGGCTGCTCGACTGGAGCGACGGCGGGGACCCGTACGCCACCACCGCCCCGCTGCTCGACCCGGCCGGGCGGTACGGCGTCTCCGACAACGCGTGGGCCATGCACCTGCTCGGCCTGCAGGGCGCGCTGCCCGGCACCGGCTTCACCTCGCTCACCGCGAGCCTGCCGATGCTGCGCGCGGTCAAGGACGCCGACGAGCTGGAGCGCCTCGCCGCGGCCGGCGGCGCCGCGGACGCCGCGTACCGGGGCGTCCTGGAGGTCGAGTTCGCCGGGCGCCGGGAGACCGACGTCGCCGCCGACCTGGGCGCGCTGCTCATCCAGTACGGCCACAGCCAGGTCGACTTCACCGTCGTCGGCTCCGGCCCCAACGGCGCCAACCCGCACCACGAGGCCGGCGACCGGGTGATCGAGCGGGGCGACACCGTGGTGCTCGACTTCGGCGGCCTCAAGGACGGCTACGGCTCGGACACCACGCGGACGGTCCACGTCGGCACGGACGTCCCGGCCGAGGTGCGCAAGGTGCACGACGTGGTCCGGCGGGCCCAGCAGACCGCGTTCGAGGCCGTCCGCCCCGGCGTCACCTGCCAGGAGATCGACCGGATCGCCCGCCGGGTGATCACCGACGCCGGCTACGGCGAGCACTTCATCCACCGCACCGGCCACGGCATCGGCATCACCACGCACGAACCGCCGTACCTGGTCGAGGGCGAGGAGCAGCCGCTGGTGCCGGGCATGTGCTTCTCGATCGAGCCGGGGATCTACCTGCCCGGCCGCTTCGGGGTGCGGATCGAGGACATCGTCACCGTCACGGCGAACGGCGGGCGGCGGTTCAACAACACCCCGCACGAGCTCGGCATCGTCTCCTGAACCGGCTGCGAGGCGGCACCGGACCGACCCACACCACCCAGCATGAGTAGGACTTTCTTAAGATCCGGTCATCGTTCATCAAGGCTCCTCCCAGCTTGCGCCGCTAGTTTCAGCGGGCATGACCAACCTGCTGCGGCCGGCCCCACCACCACGACTCGTGCAGGCCGGGCGGCCCGGCCCGGTGGGCGCGGCGGCCAGACTCCGGCCGCTGCGGCTGCTCGCCTGGCCGCTCTACCTGGCCTCCCTCGCCTGGTACGTGCGCGGCAACGGCCTGCCGTCCGCCAACGACATGGTCTTCTGCTGGCTGATCGGCGCCCTGCTGACCGCCGCCGTGCACAGCGGACACGGCCCCCGCGGCTTCCTCCTGGTCCTGCGCGACTGGGTCCCGGTCATGGCCGCGGTGTGGACGTACTCGCTGCTTCGCGGCTACGGCGCGCACACCCCCTGGGCGCCGCACTGGCTGCCGCAGCTGGACGCCGACGAGGTGCTCGGCTTCGGCCGGACCTGGACCGTCCGGCTCCAGGACGCGCTCTACACGCCCGGCTCGCCGCACTGGTACGACTACGCGGCGGTCACGGTCTACCTCTCGCACTTCTTCCTGGTCTTCGTGGTCCTCGCGGTGCTCTGGCGGCGCGACCACGCGCGGTACGTCCGGCTGCTCACCTGCTACCTGGTGCTGACCTTCGCCGGCTTCGCGACCTACCTGCTCTACCCGGCCGACCCGCCGTGGCTGGTCGCCCAGGAGGGCCACCTGTCCGGGCTCACCCGGGTGGTGTCCTCGACGCTCACCGACATCGGGCTGCCGCAGGCGCAGTCCGTCTTCGAGAACGGCAGCCAGTTCGCCAACGACGTCGCCGCGATGCCCTCGCTGCACTCCGCCTACCCGGCGATGCTGCTGTTCTTCTTCTGGCCGACCGCCCGCCCCTGGCTGCGCGCGCTGCTCGTCGCCTATCCGCTCGCGATGGCCTTCACGCTGGTGTACGGCGCCGAACACTTCATCGTCGACATCCTGGCCGGCTGGACGTACGCGGCCGTCGTCGTCCTCGGCCTCCGGTGGCTGCGCTCCCGCCGGACCGGGCGCGGGGGAACTGAAAAGAGGCGGGTGCACGTGGCACCCGCCACCAGGTCGCTTCCACCCACGAAGGACACCACGTGATCGGGTGCTATCGATGGCCGAACGCGTCCTGTTCTGCGGCTTGGCTTCCTCCCGGTCACAAGGGCAGGGATTCCCTCCGGCCCACTGTCCGGACTGGGCTTCCGGTTACCCGGTTGCCAGGTTGGCGATTCACGGCCTGCCCAACGGCTAAGGCTCCACGCCCTGACACCGCAAGCCCTGCGGCGTTCATTCCAATGCCGACGCTTGGCTATCGCAGTCGGCACTCCGACGCTATCACTGAGTAGCTGCACTCTCACCCAAAGTGCCGCTTTCGTCCTCGCCGTCCTCGGGATCGGCGCCTACCGGACGGCCTTCGGGGCGCGGAAGGCCGTGATCGGGCGGCAGCCGGAGGGCATCGGCGGGACCGAGGTGTGGGTGCTGCCGAACCCGAGCGGGCTCAACGCGCACTACACGCTGGACGCGCTGGCGGCGGAGTTCCGCACGCTGCGGGAGTCACTGGAGGACTGAACCGGACGGGCCGCCACGAGCCCCTCCGGCAGCGGCCCGGCCCGCAGCTCGCGGATCAGCGCCCGGGCGGCGGCCGTCGCGGCCGGCTCGGGCGTGGTCACGTACCCGACGGACCGGCTGGGCGGGCGCGGCCCAGGTCGGTGACGGCGAGGCCGGCCGGGGCGCCGAGCAGCGTGGTCCTGGGCATGATCGCCGAGCTGCGGCCCGACGAGACGGTGTTCGTCTCGGCCGCGGCCGGCGGCGTCGGCACCGCCGCCGGCCGGTTCGCCCGGCTGCTCGGCGCCGGCCGCGTGATCGGCAGCACCGGCAAGATGACCGTCCGGCTCGCCGACGAGTCCTGACGCCCTACGGCAGCACCGCGAGCTCCAGTCCGGCCAGCCGGGCCGGGTCGGCGACCACCTCGTACCCGGCCACCAGGCCGTCCGCGACCGCCACCCGCAGCACCAGCCGCAGCCGTCCGCCCGGCGCGATCAGGATCCCGGGCACACCGTCCACCAGGACCACCGCGCCGAACCGGGCCCGGCGGCCGAAGACCGTCGTCTCCCGCGCGACGGTGAGCGCCCCGCGCGCGACGAGGGAGCGCCCGGCGGGCAGCGCGGCCGGGTCGGCCCGACGGGCGACGTCCGGCGCGAGCACCGCCAGCAGCTCGTCCAGGTCCCCGCCGCGCGCGGCGGACAGGAAGGCCTCCACGACCCGACGGTGCCCGGCCAGGCGCTCCGGCGGGCCGGCGGCCGTCCCGCGCACCCGCTGCCGGGCCCGGCTGGCCAGCTTCTTGGCGGCCACCGGCGTCCGGCCGACGATCGGCGCGATCTGCTCGAACGGCACCGCGAAGCCGTCGTGCAGCACGAAGGCGACCCGCTCGGCCGGGCCCAGCCGGTCCAGCACCACGAGCAGCGCCCGGCCGACCGACTCGACCAGCAACGCCTCCTCCTCCGGGTCCCCGGCCCCGGCCGGCCCGTCCGGCAGCGCCTCGTCGGCCGGCTCCTCACGGCGCACCGCGCGGGCGCGCAGCAGGTCCAGGCAGATCCGGGAGACGACGGTGGTCAGCCAGCCCGGCAGGTTCGCCACCTCCGCCGGGTCGGTCCGGCCGAGCCGCAGCCAGGCCTCCTGGACGGCGTCCTCCGCCTCGCCCGTCGAGCCGAGCATCCGCTGCGCCACCGCCCGCAGCCGCCCGCGCTCGGCCTCGAAGCGCGCGGCGAGCGCGTCGTCCGGAAATCCGTCCCCGCTCATCGGTCACCTTTCCTCGGCCCGGCCCGTCACCGGTATGACGTTCCGCCCGACCCCGAGGTGACGAGGAGAGCACCATGACGTCCGCCACCCTGCTCCACCTGGACTCCAGCATCAGCCCGGAGGGTTCGGTCAGCCGCGCCCTGACCGCCCGCTTCGCCGCCGTCTGGCGCGCCCGGCACGGCGCCGCCGCCACCCACCGCCACCACGACCTCGTCGCCGACCCGGTGCCCGCGGTGCACGCCGCCTACGACGCCCTCGGCCGCCGCACCGAGCGCAAGGGCGGGCTCCCCCTGGACGACGTCGCCGCGCTCGCCGAGACCCCGGACGAGGAGCGCGAGTGGGCGCTGACCCGCCCGCTGATCGACCGGCTGCTGGCCGCGGACACCCTGGTGGTCGGGTCCCCGATGTACAACTTCACGGTCTCCACCGGCCTCAAGGCGTGGATCGACCGGGTCTCCTTCCCCGGCGCCTACGTCGACCCGGACACCGGCGCGAAGCTGCTGGGCGGCACCCGCGTCGTGGTCGTCGCCGTCCGCGGCGGCGGCTACGGGCCGGGCACCCCGCGCGAGCACCAGGACTTCCAGGTCCCGTACCTGCGGGCGTACTTCGGCAACCTCGGCGTCGCCGAGGAGAACCTGCACGTCGTCACCGCCGAGCTCACCCGGGCCGACGACGTGCCCGCGCTGAACGGGCTCCGGCCGATCGCCGCGGAGTCGCTCGCACGGGCCGGGGCCACGCTCGACGCACTGGCCGCCACTTAGAACGGGGTGACGGCCTTCAGGACGACCAGCAGCGCCACGGCGGCGTTGAGCGCGCACAGCGCCGACGCCGCCGTCCCGACCGCGGCGACCATCGCGGCCAGGCCCGCCGGGGTCTTCGCCGGCGGCCAGTTGCGGTCGGACGGCACCGGGCCGAGCAGCGCGGCGACCCGGCGCGGCACCGGGCCGGGGGCCGGTGCCGGGGCGGCGAAGGCCGCGAAGCCCGGGGACGGCACCGGACGCGCGACGAGGGCCGCCCGGGCCACCGCCCGCGCGGTGATCCGCCGGTCCCCCACCGCCTGCGCCGAGTCCTCGTCCGCCCAGCGCTCCGCGCTGAAGGCCACCGCCTCCTGGAGCGGGCGCAGGAACGGGTTCACGTTGGCCGCGAGCTGGGTGGCCAGCAGGTAGCGGTGGTGCCGGTGCACCAGGTGCGCGCGCTCGTGGGCGACCAGCGCCTCGCGCTCGTCCTCGGCCAGACCCTCCAGCATCCCGGTGGACACCACGACCCGCCCCGGCGAACCCGGCAGCGCGTACGCGTACGGGCTGGCGTCCGGCAGCACCGCGAGGTCGGCGTCCGGCCCGGAGCCCGCCGGCAGGCCGTCCAGCGCCCGCCGGGCCCGGGCCCGCACCCGCAGGTGCCGCGCCGCCGTCCGCAGGCAGGCCGCCCCGACCAGGACCAGCAGCCACATCGCGGCCGTCCCGACCGTCTCGTGGTACGGCAGCGCGGCCCGCACCTCCGGGTCGGACCAGCTGTCCGGCAGCGGGTTGCCGGGGATCTGCGCGGTGCCGACCACGCCGATCAGGCCGAGGCACAGCACGCTGCAGACCGCCATCACCGCGCTGATCACGGTCATCAGCCGGGCCGCGCCCCGCGGGTGCAGGTGCTGCCCGGTGAGGCGCGCGATCGGCACCGCCGTCAGCGGCAGGATCAGCGGGAGGAAGACGAAGAAGCCCACGGGTCAGCTCTCACGGTCGGCCGCTGCCGGATCGGCGGACGCGGAGTCGAGGAGCGCGCGCAGCAGTTCCTCGTCGTGCGGGAGCAGGGCGCTCACGAAGCTCGCCAGGACGGCGTCCCGGTCGGCCTCGCCGTCGAGCATCCGGCGCATCCTCAGGGCGGCGAGCCCGGCCGCGTCGGAGGACGCCTGCCAGAGGTAGGAGCGGCCGGAGCGGGTCCGGGAGACGGCGTTCTTCGCGTGCAGCCGGGAGAGGATCGTCATCACGGTGGTGTACGCCAGGCCGCCGTCCAGGCGTTCCTGCACCCACCCCGCGGTGACCGGGCCGGGCGCGCGCTGGAGCACCGCCAGCACCTGGGCCTCCAGCTCGCCCTGGCCGCGTCGCCGGGCGGGGGCGTCCCCGGCCGGGGCGTGCCTCTCGTCTGCCATGACGGCCCACTCCCTCCGGATGCCGCGCCCCGGAGCCGGCGGGGCACGCCGCTCATCCTAACGAGCGAACCCCGCCCTCCGGGCGGTCCCGGGGGCCATTCTGCCTCCGGTCGAGCTCCGCGATCTCCGGGTGGTGCAAGTCGAACGCCGGGCACTCCGAGCGGATCTTCGGCAGCGTCACGAAGTTGTGCCTCGGCGGCGGGCACGACGTGGCCCACTCCAGCGACCGCCCGTACCCCCAGGGGTCGTCCTCCTCCACCGGCTTCCCGTACTTCGCCGTCCGCCACACGTTGTAGAGGAACGGCAGCGTCGAGGCCCCGAGCAGGAACGAGCCGATGCTGGAGACGGTGTTCAGCGTCGTGAACCCGTCCGAAGCGAGGTAGTCGGCGTACCGGCGCGGCATGCCCTCGGCGCCCAGCCAGTGCTGCACCAGGAAGGTGGCGTGGAAGCCGGTGAACAGCGTCCAGAAGTGGATCCGGCCGAGCCGCTCGTCCAGCATCCGCCCGGTGAACTTCGGCCACCAGAAGTGGAATCCGGCGAACATC
The DNA here is from genome assembly GCF_042887525.1 of Kitasatospora sp. NPDC057936. Taxonomy (NCBI): domain Bacteria; kingdom Bacillati; phylum Actinomycetota; class Actinomycetes; order Kitasatosporales; family Streptomycetaceae; genus Kitasatospora; species Kitasatospora sp. NPDC057936. The sequence goes on along the minus strand of NZ_JBHVPD010000122.1, from coordinate 3,839 downwards.
GCGAACACCACCGTCCCGAACACCACGTAGTGGAAGTGCGCGACGACGAAGTACGAGTCGGAGACGTGGAAGTCGATCGGCGGCGCGGCCAGCAGCACCCCGGTGAGCCCGCCGAACAGGAAGGTCACCAGGAAGCCGACGGTCCACAGCATCGGCGTCTCGAAGCTCAGCGAGCCCCGCCACATCGTGCCGATCCAGTTGAAGAACTTCACCCCGGTGGGCACCGCGATCAGCATCGTCATGATCGAGAAGAACGGCAGCAGCACCTGCCCGGTGACGAACATGTGGTGCGCCCAGACCGTGATCGACAGGCCGGTGATGGCGACCGTCGCGCCGATCAGGCCGGAGTAGCCGAAGACCGGTTTGCGGCTGAACACCGGGATGATCTCGGTGACGATGCCGAAGAACGGCAGGGCGATGATGTACACCTCGGGGTGCCCGAAGAACCAGAACAGGTGCTGCCACAGCATCGCCCCGCCGTTGGCCGGGTCGAAGACGTGCGAGCCGAACCGCCGGTCCGACTCCAGGCAGAGCAGCGCCGCCGCCAGCACCGGGAAGGCGAACAGCACCAGGACCGCGGTGAGCAGGACGTTCCAGACGAAGATCGGCATCCGGAACAGCGTCATGCCCGGCGCCCGGAAGCAGACGATCGTCGTGACGAAGTTGACCGAGCCGAGGATGGTCCCGAACCCGGAGAGCGCCAGTCCCATGATCCACAGGTCCGCGCCGTGGCCCGGGCTGTGCATCCGGCTGTTGAGCGGCGCGTAGGCGAACCAGCCGAAGTCGGCCGCGCCGCCCGGGGTCAGGAAGCCGAACATGACGATCAGCGAGCCGAACAGGTAGAGCCAGTAGGCGAGCGCGTTCAACCGGGGGAAGACGACGTCCGGTGCGCCGATCTGCAGCGGCATGATCCAGTTGGCGAAGCCCGCGAAGAGCGGGGTCGCGAACATCAGCAGCATGATCGTGCCGTGCATGGTGAACAGCTGGTTGAACCGCTCGTTGTCGATCAACTGCAGCCCCGGGCGCGCCAGTTCGGCCCGCATCAGCAGTGCCATGACGCCGCCGGCGAGGAAGAACAGGAACGACGTCGTGATGTAGAGGGTGCCGATCCGCTTGTGGTCGGTCGTGCTCAGCCAGCCCACCAGGGCCCGCCCGCGCCGGCGTCGGCGCAGACGGGCCCGGTCCACGACGTCCTTCGGCAGGAGAGTCACGCGGCGCGCCTTCCGGGCTCGGGCTGGCGGTGGTCGGACCCACCACTACCAGCGGCCGCCCACCGAAGCCCGGGGCGCGCGCGGCGCATCACCCGAACAGGCCCTCACGCACGGGCGCGCTGGGTGACGGCGATGCAGACGAGCACCACCACGGCCGTCACCGGAGCCGCCGCCGGCAGGTCCTCGGCCAGCAGCAGAACCGCCCACACGAGCGTCAACAGCGGCTGTGCGAGCTGGAGTTGGCTCGCCCTCGGCACGCCGATCGCCGCCATCCCCCGGTACCAGAGCACGAACCCGCCGAACTGCGACACCGCCGCCGTGTACGCCAGCCCGACCAGCGCCTTCGCGCCCGGGTGGACGGGCTCGGCGGGCAACGCGAGCGCGGTGGTCAGCACGGTCGCGGGCAGTGCGGCCACCACCGCCCACGCGATCACCTGAGCACCCGGCAGGTCCCGCGACAGGCGCCCGCCCTCCGCGTACCCGGCGGCGCAGACGAGCAGCGCCGCGAACAGCAGGCAGTCCGCGGCGCTCGGCCGGCCGTGGCTCTGCAGCAGGGTGAACGCGATCACGGCCGCCGCCCCCACCAGCGCGGCCCCCCAGAACGCCCGGGACGGCCGACGGCCGGTGCGCCACGCCGCGAACACCGCCGTCGCCAGCGGCAGCAGGCCGATGACCACCGCCGAGTGCGCCGTCGAGGACATCCGCAGGGCGAGCGTGGTGAGCAGCGGGAAGCCGAGGACGCAGCCCGCCGCGACGACGAGCAGGCCGGGCCACTGCCGCCGGGTCGGCAGCGGAGCGCGGACGGCCGCCAGGTAGAGGGCGGCGAGCAGGCCCGCCCCGGCCCCGCGCAGCCCGGTGGCCGTCCAGGGGCCGAAGCCGGTGAGGGCCCAGGAGGTGGCCGGGAAGCTGAACGAGAAGAGGAGCACCCCGAGGGCGGCGGGCAGGGTGCCGGCGGCCGCTGCCGAACCAGGGCCGACGATCCGCGGTGCTATCGCCGACATTCGAATAGCGCTATCTTGTGCCTTCATGAACGAGCGTAGCAGTGTGGCCGAACTCGCCGAAAGCCTGCGCCGCGAGGTGGAGCGCTACCCCGAAGGACGAAAGCTGCCGTCCAGCCGCGCCCTCGTCGAGCGCCACCAGGTCAGCCCGGTGACGGTCTCCCGGGCGATCGCCGTCCTCGCGGCCGAGGGGCTGGTCGTCTCCCGGCCGGGAGCCGGGGTGTTCCGGGCCGCCCACTTCGCCGCCGCGCCGAGCGCCCGCACGGGCGACCTCTCCTGGCAGGAGGTCGCGCTCAGCGCCGGCTCCGGCCCGCGCGACCTGCTCGCCGCACCGGTGATGGCCACCCTCAACGTGCCGGCGCCCGACGTCATCGACCTCAACAGCGGCTACCCGCACGCCGGCCTGCTCCCCGAACGCCTGCTGGCCGGCGCCCTCGCCCGGGCCGGACGCCGCCCCGGCGCCTGGGACCGCCCGCCCGCCGACGGCCTCACCGAACTGCGCGGCTGGTTCGCCCGGGACATCGGCGGCACCGGCGGCCCGATCGGCGCCGGAGACGTCCTGATCACCGCCGGCGGACAGGGCGGCCTCACCGTCGCGGTGCGGGCGCTCGCCGCGCCCGGCACACCCGTCCTGGTGGAGTCCCCGACGTACCCGGGGATCCTCGCGGTCCTGCACGCGGCCGGGCTGCGGCCCGTCCCCGTCCCGGTCGACGCCGACGGCGTCCGCACCGACCTGCTGGCCGACGCCTTCGCGGCCAGCCGGGCCCGGCTCTTCGTCTGTCAGCCGCTGTTCCAGAACCCGACCGGCGCGGTGCTCTCCCCCGAACGGCGCACCGAGGTCCTGCGGATCGCCCGCGCCGCCGGGGCGTTCGTCCTCGAAGACGACTTCGCCCGGCTGCTGGTCCACACCGACGCCCCCGCGCTGCCCCGCCCACTGGCCGCCGACGACCAGGACGGCGTCGTGGTCCACCTGCGCTCCCTGACCAAGGCGGCCTCGCCCAACCTGCGGGTCGGAGCCCTGACCGCCCACGGCCCGGCCCTCGCACGACTGCGGGCCACCCAGGTCGTGGACAGCTTCTTCGTGCCCCGCCCGCTCCAGGAGGCCACCCTGGAACTCGTCTCCGACCCCGGCTGGCCCCGCCACCTGCGCACGCTGGGGGCCGAACTCCAGGACCGCCGCACCGCCACCGTCGCCGCCCTGCACCGCGAACTGCCGGGCTTCCTCGACGACTACCGCCCGGGCGGCTACCACCTGTGGCTACGCCTGCCGGACGGCACCGACGACGCCGTCCTCACCGCAGCGGCCCTGCGAACCGGCGTCCTCGTCACCCCCGGCCGCCCGTACCACCCGGCAGAACCCCCGGCAGCGCACCTCCGCCTCAGCTACGCGGCAGCCGAGAGCGCCACACAAGCGACCGAGGGCATCCACCGCCTGAGGAGGGCGTACGAATCCCTGACCTCATAGCCCCCCGCACCAACGCACCCACCCAAACCACCCCCCACCCCCAAACCCACCCACCCGACCCACCCACCCCCCACCCCTCATCCCTCCCCAGCGAGAGGGAGCGCTGCGGGAGGGGGTGGCGGAGGGGGTGGCCGCGGAGAGGGGCGTGACGGGTGATTTTCAGAC
>NZ_JBHVPD010000121.1:15565-27914 GCF_042887525.1 Kitasatospora sp. NPDC057936 | reverse complement strand
CGATCGACCCGGCGCTGCTGGGCGCCGGCCCTGCGGACCCGGGCACCCCGCCGTCCGGCGGCCCGGCCGTCCCGCCGCCGCCCGGCGGTCCGGCGGCTCCGGCCGGGCCCGCGGGCTACGGCTACCCGAACGCGGGCGGCGGGCCGGGCGGCGTGCCGCAGGCGGCCCCGGTGCCGCCGGGCGTGCCCACGGTCGGCCCCGGCTACTTCGCCGCGCTCAGCTACCGCGGCCCGGACGGCTCGGAGCAGAAGCTGCTGCACCGCAGCGAGCCCGGCACCCCGCACCCGGAGTGGAAGATCCTCCAGGACCTGCGGCGGCTCAACGTGCCGCCGGACCAGGTGCTGGAGCTCTACACCGAGCTGGAGTCCTGCGACCTGCCCGGCGGCTACTGCAACCGCATGATCGCCGCGTCCTGGCCGAACGTGCGGCTCACCCACACCGCCTCCTACGGGCGCGACCACGCGTCCCGGCAGGCGGGGATGGCGGAGCTGCTCGACCACCTGGACGAGCTGCACCAGCTGGCCTCGGGCCCGCAGCGGGTCCGCCCGTTCCGGGTGCCGCCGCCGGCCCCGGGCAGCGTCCAGGTGCTGCCGCCGCTCCCGCCGCAGCAGCTGGCGCAGGAGCTGGGGCTGCACTTCGGGCCGAACCTGTTCCGCTTCGAGCAGCGCGCGGTCTCCCGCCAGGGCGTGCCGGAGCCGGTCGCCCAGACCCTGATGTGGGCCGGGCTGCCGCGCGACTTCGGGCCGTTCTTCTGGGCGCAGGCGCAGGACGGCCGGCCGATCCCGACGCTCGCCGAGCTGGCCGCCGAGCGCGGCCTGCCGCAGGGTCCGGACTTCGCCGGCTACCTGGTGCTCGGCAACGACTACGGCCGCCAGCTGTGCGTCCAGTACGGCACCGCGAACGTGGTCGCCGTGGACGTCGACGGAACCGGGCAGCCGCCCCGGTTCGTCAACACCGGTGTACCGGAGTTCGTCCGTTCGCTGGCCCTGCTGGGCCGCATGTGGCGGCTGCGGTACGGGCTGACGCCGGAGCAGGCCGGACGCTGGACGGCCGACTTCCAGGCGGAGCTCGCCGCGATCGACCCGGCGGCCCTGCAGAACGCGGACACCTGGTGGGCCGTGCTGCTGGAGCAGTTCTGGGACGGCCTGCTGTAGCGGACCGTTCCGGATCCTCGCAGGTGGGGAGGGGTCGTTCCGGTGTCCGGAACGGCCCCTTCGGCGTGCCGTCGCGGCGGTGCCTCGTTGGGGTTTCGTCCGGATCTGCGCAAAATAGGTCAAGAGGATGGGTCTATTCGTCCGGTCCTCGACCTATTTCGATCCGTCCGACGGGCGGATCCGGACCCGGTCGCCGAACCGGTCCCGGAGCCGTCCGTTCCGTCCGATCATGGGCTCCGCAGCCCGCGACACGAGGGGAAGAGCCCATGAGCGACGCCGTCTCCCAGTACGGCTTCACCCCGGCCCGGCGTGGTTACGCGCCCGAACAGGTCGACCGCGCCCTGGCCGCGCTCACCGCGCAGCGCGACGAGGCCTGGGAGCGGCTCAGCGTCCTCGGCGCCGGGATCCGGCAGATGGAGGGCAGGCTGGCGGAGGTCCGCCAGGCCGCGCAGGACGCGCCCGCGCCCGACTACACCGTGCTGAGCGAGGAGGCCGCCGGCCTCGCCGTCATGGCCGAGACCGAGGCCCGCGCCGTCCGGGAGAAGGCCGAGCGCTTCGCCGAGGACCTGCGCGACGAGGTGTACGAGGCCGGCCAGGCCGCCGAGCACGCCGCCAAGGAGTACGCGGCCACCACCCGCAGCGAGGCCGACCAGGCCGCGCGGCGCACCGAGGAGCGCACCCGCGCCGAAGCGGAGACGATCCGCGGCGACGCCGACGGCGACAACCGGACCGTCCGGGACGCCGCCACCGCCTACGCCGCCAAGGTGCGCGTCGCCGCCGCCGAGGCGAGCGAGCAGGCCGAGGCCGAGCTCGCCGACCGGCGGCGCGGCGCCGACGAGGCCTTCGCCGAGGCCCAGGCCCAGGCCGACGCGGAGGACGCCGAGGTCGCGGAGACCGCCGAGCGCCGGGTCAAGGAGGCCGAGCAGCACCGGGAGACCGTGCTCGGCCAGATCAAGCAGCTGGAGGCCGAGGCGCAGGCCAAGGCCGACCGGAGCGTCGAGCAGGCGCGCCGGGAGGCGGAGAAGGTCAACGCGGCGAGCGAGCAGGAGCAGACCGAGTTCGCGGCCCGGCTGGAGACGGTGCAGCAGCACCTCGACCACATCAAGGCCACGCTGGCCTCGCTCACCGGGGCGGCGGTCGGCCAGATCGAGGCGGCGGCCGTGCGGGCGCCCGAGGCCGCCGACGTGTCTGCCGATGCTGTCGCCGACGTCGTCACCGATGCCGCCGCCGATGCCGCGGCTGATGCCGTCACCGATGCCGTCGCCGATGCCGTCACCGACGACGGCACCGCGCCCGCGGACTCCGAGGCGGACACCGGTGAGATCCCGGTGCCCGACCTGCGCAAGCGGGACGCGGCGGGCGCGGGGAAGGAGACGGCCGTCCTGCGGCTGCCGTCCGCGCAGGTCGCCGCCCCGGCCCCGGCCGACGCCGCGCCGGCGGACGTTCCGGCCGACGCGCCCGTGGTGACCGGCCCGGTGCCTCCCATGCCGGCCGCGCCGCCGCGGACCGGTCCGGCCGAGCCCGTCGCTGCGGACTCGGACGCGGACGCGGACGCGGGCACGGAGCCGGAGGAGACCCGGATCATCCCGAAGATCGTCATCGTGGACGACGGCGCCGGCTACGCGACCCCGAACACCGTCTCCTACCGCCGCCGCTGAGACACCCCGGCTACTGCGGCGGCGCACCGTCCGCCAGCAGCCCGGTGAGCTTCTCGTCCTGGGCCCTGACCGCCTCCCGCCGGGCGGTCAGGGCCTCGGCGTTGCGGTCGATCAGCTGGCGCTGGTACCCGGTGAGGACGGTGAACCAGAGGGCCGCCAGGTTGCTGCGGGCCGTGCAGTCGAGGTCGGCGCGGGCGGCGGCCAGTTCGCCGGGGGTGATCTCCGCGGTGCCGCGGTAGCGCTCCGGCAGGGCCTCCGGGGCGTCGGCCGCGAACCCGGACGCGCCCATGCACGCCGACCAGTCCTTCGTCGCCGCGACGACCCTGGCGTCCGTCCCGGCGGCCTTCAGCGACGTGTCGAACAGCCGGCCCACCAGATCGGCGCCGGGCCCCTGCGGCGGTCCGATCCGCTCCGCCGCCTGCCGGTCGCAGTCCACCCGGGCGTTGTCGTAGGCCTCGCCGGAGCCGGCCGGGGCGGCGGCCGGGCGCGGGAGCGGCCGGCGGGGCGGGTGGAAGCCCTGGACGGCGGCGGCGTCCGCGCCCAGGTAGCCCCAGGCGCCGGCCGGCAGCGCGGTCGCGTTGTCGGGCGCCTCTGCGGCCTGGAGGCCGTCCCCGTCGAACGCGGTGAAGCCGGCCCGGCGCATGCAGGAGACGACGAGCATGTTCCGCGCCTGGATCTCCTTCACGGCGCTCCGGTCGTCGGCCTGGTAGGCGGAGAGCGGAAGTCCGGTCATTCCGCCCCGGCCGGATTCCGGGGCGCGCGCCCCGGAGACCTCCGGCGGGGTCGGCGCGGAATCCGAGGAGCCGCTTCCGGAAACCCCGGAACAACCGGCGGAGAATGCCGTGATCACCACCGTCAGGGCGGCCGAGGCGAATCGCTGCGACGGCGCGGGAAGTTGCACGGCGAGTACTCCGATCCTCAAGCGCTGCAAGCTTGTTCGGACCCTAGCGCATTCCTTCGGCGGCGGTTCCCGCAGGCGCCGGCGAACGATCGGCTTGGCCGGAAAACAGCTGTCCGGTGTTGCCTCGCCGTGCAAATCTCGGGAGTCGCAAACCGCGACCGATGGAGGGTCCATGGTTATCCGCACACATTTCCGTTCGGACCGCCGGAATTCGAGCCACCGGAACAGAAATGCGAACGCCCGCAGGCTGGGCGCGCTCGCGGTGCTGACCGCGGCCGCCGCGACCCTGCTGCCGGTGACCGGCGCCCGGGCGGTGGAACGCGTCGACTGCGGCAACCGGAACGATTTCGCGAAGGTGTACAACTACGGCTACGGCGGGCGGCTCTGCTTCGCGAACGACGGCTGGATGGCCGTCCGCATCTACAACGTCGACCGGATCGACGCCGGCAACAACCGGGTCGTCACCTACCTCGGCGGCGGGCTCGGCTCCTGGACGGTCTTCAACTGGGAGCAGTACGACTTCAATGCCAACCAGGGCCACCAGGTGATGATGTACGACATCAACCTCTCGCGCTGGTAGCCCGCCGGAGCCCCGTACGGTCGGGCGGGTGCGGCCGCTCGGTCTGACGGGGCTCCAGGGACGCGCGGGGCCCAGGCGGCCTCGGGGTGTGCGAGGAGCGGAATCGTGTGAGGCCCCGGAGGCGTGTGACCCGGGAGGCCCCGGAGGCGTGTGAGGCCCCGGAACCCGGGAGGCCCCGGAAACGTGTGAGGCCCCGAAACGTGTGAGGCCGAGACCCGTGGCGCCCTCCAGGAAAGGGCGCCACGGTTCCCGGCGCTTGGGCGGGCGCCCCCACCCAGGGTCGCCCGGCCTCGCACCTCCGACCCCCATCGGGGGTGCGACAGTGCCTCCGCAGCCATCCCCCACGGTTGGGTGCGGCGGGCACATTCACCATGGTGCGCGATCTCCATGGACGGCCAGTGACAGGAGTATGTCCACTTCATGGCAGATCGCGGAGCCCGAGCTGGACCGCCGAGCCGGTGGTTCGTCCACGGGCCCGCCCGGTGTTCCGTCCAGTGGTTCGTCCGCGGGTGCTCCCGCGCGGGCCCGGTGAACGGTTCGTCCGCGTCCGGCCCCGCCGGGCCCGTACACCGCGTGCGTGTCGCTACCGCGGCGTAGGCTGGAGACCCCCGGCCGCTCGGCGTGCCGGGCCGTTCGCGTTGCCCCGGCGGGCCTTCGCCGCCCCGGGGCAGCACCAGCCACGGGACGAAGAAGAGACCCCAATGAGCCTGACCGGACTGCTCGATGTCGTCGCGCGGGACGCGGCGCTCGCCGAGGCGATCGGGGCGGCCACCGCCACCGGCGCCGCGGCCGGCGGCCGCCGACACCTGGACCTGGTCGGGCCGCCCGCCGCCAGGCCGTTCGCCATCGCCGCGCTCGCCCGTGCGCTCGCCGTCGCGGCGGCGGGGGACCGCGGCCGTCCGGTGCTCGCCGTGACCGCCACCGGCCGCGAGGCCGAGGACCTCGCCGCCTCCCTGCGCTCGCTGCTGCCGCCCGACGCGGTCGCCGAGTACCCGGCCTGGGAGACGCTGCCGCACGAGCGGCTGTCGCCCCGCTCGGACACCGTCGGGCGCCGGCTCGCCGTGCTGCGCCGCATCGTGCACCCGCGCGCGGACGACCCGGCGGCCGGTCCGGTCCAGGTGATCGTCGCCCCGGTGCGTTCGGTGCTCCAGCCGCAGGTGAAGGGGCTGGCCGAGCTGGAGCCGGTCGCCGTCCAGCGAGGGGAGTCGCACGACCTGGAGGAGGTCGCCCGACGGCTGGCCGCCGCGGCCTACGCGCGCGTCGAACTCGTCGAGAAGCGCGGCGAGTTCGCCGTCCGCGGCGGCATCCTGGACGTCTTCCCGCCGACCGAGGAGCACCCCCTGCGGGTGGAGTTCTGGGGCGACGACGTCGAGGAGATCCGCTACTTCAAGGTCGCCGACCAGCGCTCCCTGGAGATCGCCGAGCACGGCCTGTGGGCGCCGCCCTGCCGCGAACTGCTGCTCACCGACGACGTGCGGGCGCGGGCCGCCGAGCTGTCCGCCGGGCACCCCGGGCTGGCCGAGATCCTGGACAAGATCGCCGAGGGCATCGCGGTCGAGGGCATGGAGTCCCTCGCGCCGGTCCTGGTGGACGACATGGAACTGCTGGTCGACGTGCTGCCACTCGGCTCGGTCACCGTGGTCTGCGACCCCGAGCGGGTGCGCACCCGGGCCGCCGACCTGGTCGCCACCAGCCAGGAGTTCCTGCACGCCTCCTGGGTCGCCGCGGCGGCCGGCGGGGACCGGCCGATCGACCTGGAGGCCATCGACGTCTCCGCCGCCTCGCTGCGCTCGCTCGCCGAGGTGCGCGAGCACGCCGACGAGATCGGACTGCCGTGGTGGTCCGTCAGCCCGTTCGCGACCAGCGAGTCGGCGGTCGACGGCATCCTTGAGTTCGACGCGAACACGCTGACCCTCGGTATGCACGCCGTCGAGGCCTACCGCGGCGACACCGCGCGCGCGATCGCCGACGCCAAGGAGCGGCTGGCCTCCGACTGGCGCGTCGTCATGGTGACGGAGGGCCACGGGCCCGCCTCCCGGCTCGCGGAGGTGCTCGGCAACGAGGGCATCCCGGCCCGGCTCGTCGCCGACCTCGCCGACGCGCCCACCCGGGACGTCGTCCACGTCTCCTGCGGCTCGATCGAGCACGGTTTCGTCGACGAGGCCCTCAAGCTCACCGTCATCACCGAGACCGACCTGTCCGGCCAGAAGTCCTCCACCAAGGACATGCGCCGGATGCCCTCCCGGCGCCGCAACGCGATCGACCCGCTGGCCCTGGCCGCCGGCGACTACGTCGTCCACGAGGCGCACGGCGTCGGCCGGTACGTCGAGATGGTGCAGCGCACCGTCCAGGGCGCCACCCGCGAGTACCTGGTGCTGGAGTACGCCCCCGCCAAGCGCGGCCATCCCGGCGACCGGCTGTTCGTGCCGACCGACCAGCTCGACCAGGTCACCAAGTACGTCGGCGGCGAGGCCCCGACGCTGCACCGGCTCGGCGGCGCGGACTGGGCGAAGACCAAGCAGCGGGCCAAGAAGGCGGTCAAGGAGATCGCCGCCGACCTGATCAAGCTGTACTCGGCGCGCATGGCCGCGCCCGGCCACACCTTCGGCCCGGACACCCCGTGGCAGCGCGAGCTGGAGGACGCCTTCCCGTACGCGGAGACGCCGGACCAGCTGACCACCATCGCCGAGGTCAAGTCGGACATGGAGAAGTCCGTCCCGATGGACCGGCTGATCTGCGGCGACGTCGGCTACGGCAAGACCGAGATCGCGGTGCGCGCGGCGTTCAAGGCGGTGCAGGACGGCAAGCAGGTGGCCGTGCTCGTGCCGACCACGCTGCTGGTGCAGCAGCACTTCTCGACCTTCGCCGAGCGCTACGCCAACTTCCCGGTCACGGTGAAGGCGCTGTCCCGCTTCCAGACCGACAGCGAGGCGAAGGCCGTCCTGGAGGGCCTGTTCGAGGGCTCGGTGGACGTCGTCATCGGCACCCACCGGCTGTTCTCCGCCGAGACCAGGTTCAAGGACCTCGGCCTCGTGATCGTCGACGAGGAGCAGCGGTTCGGCGTCGAGCACAAGGAGCAGCTGAAGAAGCTGCGCGCCAACGTCGACGTGCTCACGATGTCCGCGACCCCGATCCCGCGCACGCTGGAGATGGCCGTCACCGGCATCCGCGAGATGTCCACCATCACCACCCCGCCGGAGGAGCGGCACCCGGTGCTGACCTTCGTCGGCCCGTACGACGAGAAGCAGATCTCGGCCGCGATCCGGCGCGAACTCCTGCGCGAGGGCCAGGTGTTCTACATCCACAACCGGGTCGAGTCGATCGACAAGGCGGCGGCCCGGCTCAAGGACCTCGTGCCCGAGGCGCGGATCGCCACCGCGCACGGGCAGATGGGGGAGACCCAGCTGGAGAAGGTCGTCGTCGACTTCTGGGAGAAGGAGTTCGACGTCCTGGTGTCCACCACGATCGTCGAGTCCGGCATCGACATCTCCAACGCCAACACCCTGATCGTCGAGCGCGGTGACACCTTCGGGCTCTCCCAGCTGCACCAGCTGCGCGGGCGGGTCGGGCGCGGGCGCGAGCGCGGCTACGCCTACATGCTGTACCCGCCGGAGAAGCCGCTCACCGAGACGGCGCACGAGCGGCTGGCCACCATCGCCCAGCACACCGAGATGGGCGCCGGCATGTACGTCGCGATGAAGGACCTGGAGATCCGCGGCGCCGGCAACCTGCTCGGCGGCGAGCAGTCCGGGCACATCGCCGGCGTCGGCTTCGACCTCTACATGCGGATGGTCGGCGAGGCGGTGGCCGAGTTCCGCGAGTCGCTCGCGAGCGGCGGCGGCGAGCCGGAGGAGGAGCCGCTGGAGGTCAAGATCGAGCTGCCGGTCGACGCGCACGTGCCGCACGACTACGCGCCCGGCGAGCGGCTGCGGCTGCAGGCCTACCGCTCGATCGCGGCCGTCAACTCGGAGGAGGACATCCAGCAGGTCCGGGACGAACTCGTGGACCGCTACGGCAAGCTGCCCGAGCCGGTGGAGAACCTGCTGCTGGTCGCGGCGCTGCGGCTGTACGCCCGGCGGTGCGGCATCTCGGACATCACGCTGCAGGGGGCGAACGTCCGGTTCGGGCCGGTGGAGCTGCGCGAGTCGCAGCAGCTGCGGCTGAACCGGCTCTACCCGCGCAGCCAGGTCAAGGCCGCGAGCCGGCAGTTGCTGGTGCCCCGGCCGAGCACCGGCCGGATCGGCGGCAAGCCGCTGGTCGGGCGGGAGCTGCTGGGGTGGTGCAGCGAGTTCCTGTCGGCGATGTTCGACGACCTGGCGGGGGCGAGGAAGTAGCGCCCGCGGGCGGTTGGTGCACGGCGGTCTCGGGCTCTGCCCGGGGCCGCCGTTTCGTTCGTGCGGGGGCGTTCGTGCGGGGGCCTTGGTGCGGCGGTGCGGCCGCGTTCGTGCGGGGCCGCCGCCGCGGTCGTCCACCCTGGCGTCGGGGTCAGCCGACCTTCCACTGGCCGACCTGGTTGGCGAAGCCGTTGTCCAGGGCGAACTGGACCTTGTCCAGCTTGACGCCGTCCGGGACCTCGAAGGTGACGAAGCCCTTGCCGGTCTCACCGGGGGCGATGTTGGTGGGGGTCTGGAAGGCCGGCCCGGCCTTGGTCTCCTCCAGGTTCGGGCCGTAGGCCTGGCCCTGGGTGTCCACGACCTTGGCGCTGCTGGCGGGGACCTCGCCGTACGCCTGGGCGCCGGTGGCCTTGATCTGGAACTGCACCGCGACGTAGTGCTTGCCGTCGGCCGGCTTGAGGTACTCGTTGGCGCTCTCGGCCGGGTCGACCACCTTCACCGCGACGACGTCGGCGGTGTTGGCCTTGTCCATGCCCTTGAGCGCGATGGTGTCGCCGATCTTTGCGGGCGCCTTGGGGGCGTCGGCGGGCTTGCTCGGCGCGGCGGGCGCGCCGGCCGAGGTGCCCGCGGCGGCCGGGGCGGTCTGCTTCGCCTCGGTGGAGACGGTGGTGCCGGTGGAGTTGCACGCGGTCGCGGTGAGGGTGATCAGCGCGGCGCCCAGCAGGAGGGCGGCGGAGCGGCGAGTGGTGGCGGACATGGCGGTTCTCCCGGTGATCGGTGGTCTTCCTGGCTGCCGCCCCTGTCCGGTGGCGACGAAGAAATCACACCACTTCGCTGTGAACGATGTCAACGGCCTTTCACGAAACATCTCTGTTCACGTGTGAACGCATGGATCGGAGGTGCTGGCTATGCTGTGTGGTCACACCCAGCCCGCAGTCCCTGTCCCCGTGCGACGTCGGAGGAGCCCCCGTGCCGGACCGAGCCGAAGTGACCGCCGTCGAGATCGCCCGGCTGGCCGGCGTCGGCCGCGCCGCGGTCAGCAACTGGCGCCGCCGCCACGCCGACTTCCCGCGCCCGGTCGGCGGCAGCGACGCCAGCCCGACCTTCGCCCTCGGCGAGGTCGAGGCCTGGCTGCGCGCACAGGGCAAGATCGCCGAACTCCCGCCCCTGGAGCGCGCCTGGCAGTTCGTCGACGCCCTCCGCGACCCGGCCGGCCACCCCGCCGCCCCGCTCGCCGAGGCCGGCACCCTCCTGCTCCTGCTGCACCGCGACCCCGACCGCTGGGCCGCCCTCGCCTCCGAGCCCGACACGCGCCTCGCGACGGCGCTCCCGAGGGCCGTCGCCGACACCGTCGTTCACACCTTCGACGCGGACGGCGCCGACCTCCTCGCTCTCCCCGGACTCCTCGGCAGCACCCAGCTCGACCTCGCCCGCCTGCTCGCCGCCCTCGCCGCAGACACCGGCGCCGCCGCGGTGTACGAGCAACTGCTCGCCCGCTACGCCGAGGCCAACACCCGCCAGCTCAGCTCCACCCCGCCCGAGGCCGCCGACCTGCTCGCCGCCGTCGCCGGCGTCCCCGCCACCGTGCTCGACCCGGCCGCCGGCCTCGGCGCCGTCCTGCTCGCCCACCCGCACACCACCGGCCGTTACGGCCAGGACGCCGACCCCGTCACCGCCGCCCTCGCCCGCCTCCGGCTCGCCCTGCACGCCCCCGCCGCCGAGCCCGGCCCGCTCCCGCTCGCGCTGCGCCCCGGCGACGCGCTGCGCGCCGACGCCTACCCCGGCGACACCTTCGAGGCGGTGCTCTGCCAGCCGCCGTACAACGAACGGGACTGGGGGCACGAGGAGTTGCAGTTCGACACCCGGTGGCCGGGCGGTCTCGTCCCGCCCCGCGGCGAGTCCGAACTCGCGTGGGTCCTGCACTGCCTCGCGCACACCCGCCCCGGCGGCCTCGCCGCCCTCCTGCTGCCCCCCGCCGTCGCCGGACGCCGGTCCGGGCGCCGCGTCCGCGCCGAACTCCTGCGCTCCGGCGCCCTGCGCGCCGTCATCGCCCTGCCGGCCGGCGCCGCCCCGCCGTACGGGGTGCCGCTGCACCTCTGGGTGCTCCGCGCGCCGAAGCCGGGGGACGACTTCCGCCAGGTGCTGCTGCTCGACGCCGGGTCGGCCCCGGTGGAGGGCGGGCGCGACAAGGTCGACTGGCCCGGACTGCGGCGGACGGTCGTCCACGCCTGGCGCGCCTTCGACCGGGCCGCCCGGGACGGCGAGCCGGTGCCCGCCGACGTCCCCGGCGTCCACCGGGCGATGGCCGCGATCGACCTGCTCGACGACGAGACCGACCTCTCACCCGCCCGGCACGTCCCGCCCGCCGCCCCGCTCGGCGGCGCCGCCGAACTCTCCCACCTCGGCGGGCGGTTGACGGAACTCCTGGCCGGCCTCGCCGATCCCGCCGCCCTCCTGCCCCCGCCCGGCGCGGAACCCGCCGCCGGCGTCGTCACCGTCGGCGAACTCGTGCGCGCCGGCGCACTGGAGGTGCACTCCTCCGGCACCGGCGCGACCACTCGCCCGGGCCCGGGCGAGGTGCTCGTCGTCACCGACCAGGACCTCGTCACCGGCAACCCGCCCACCGCCGCGCTCGCCGCCCCCGGCCCCGCCGGAGACCTCCGCACCCGCCCCGGCGACGTCCTCGTCCCCGCCCTCGGCGGCGGCCTCGCCCGCGTCGTCCCGGCCGAGGGCCCCCTCGTCGGCGCCGCCCTCGGCAGCCGCCTCCACCTGCTCCGCCCCGACCCGGCCGCCCTCGACGCCGAGTTCCTGGCCGGCCACCTCCGCTCCACCGCCGGCACCCGCCGCGCCGCGAGCCACGCCACCACGACCGCCCGCCTCGACATCCGCCGGGTCGAACTGCCCCGCCTCCCGCTGCCCGACCAGCAGCGTCAGGGCACCGCCTTCGCCCGCCTGGCCGCCTTCGCCACCACCCTCGCCCAGGCCGCCTCCCTGGCCCAGACCCTGACCCAGGCCGCCACCGATGCCCTGGCCACCGGCTCCCTGGCTCCCTGACCCCCGGCCCGCTCCTGCGCAGGAAGTCGGTCCGACCGACTTCCTGCGCGCCGGATGTCCTCGCGCCGAGCTGACGCTCCCTCTCAACCCTGTCTCCGGGAGGGACTCCGGGCGGTACCGTGTGCTCGGTCCGTCCGTCCTCACCAGCTCAGGAGCGCACATGGCAGGGCAGTACCCCGGGACGTTCGGACCCCCGCCCGGTGCCGCCGCCCAGCCGCCGGGCCGTCCCTCGGCCTCCGTCCGGGTGCTGTGCGCGCTCGTCCCGCTGCTGACGGCGGGCGTGTTCGGCCCGCTGCCCTCCCTCGTGCTGGCGATACGCCGCAGGCGTCCGTACGACATCGCGGGCGCCGTCGTCTACTGCCTGCTGCTCCTCACCATGGTCGTCTGCGCGGGCGTCGCGAGCGACACCAAGGCCTCGGCCGCGAACGTCATCGGCGAGATCGCCCTGGCCCTCCTCTGGCTCACCCCCACGCTGCACTACCTCGTGATGGACCGCCGGTCCCTCTGGGCGCCCGCCCCGTACGCCCCGTCGCCCGCCGCCCCGTACGGCGCGACCACGCCTGGCCACACCGCCCCGTCGCCCGCCGCCCCGTACGGCGCGACCACGCCCGGCCACACGGCCCCGTCGCCCGCCGCCCCGTACGGCGCGACCACGCCCGGCCACACCG
>NZ_JBHVPD010000121.1:0-15468 GCF_042887525.1 Kitasatospora sp. NPDC057936 | reverse complement strand
CGCCCGGCCACACGGCCCCGTCGCCCGCCGCCCCGTACGGCGCGACCACGCCCGGCCACACGGCCCCGTCGCCCGCCGCCCCGTACGGCGCGACCATGCCCGGCCACACCGCCCCGTCGCCCGCCGACGACCTGCGCGAACTCGGTGAACTCCTGCGCCGCCAGGCCCGCGAGGGCCGGTCGTGACCGTCGACCGCGTCATCGCGGGCCGCTACCGCCTCGCCGAGAAGATCGGCCACGGCGGCATGGGCCAGGTGTGGGGCGGCTACGACGAGCGCCTGGACCGCCCGGTCGCGGTCAAGCTGCTCCGCACCGACCACCTCCTGGCCGCCGGTCCCACCTCCGCCCCCACGGGCACCGAACAACGCCGCCACGGCGACGAGCTGCGCCGCCGCTTCCTGCGCGAGTGCCGGGTCACGGCCGCGCTGGACCACCCCGGGCTGGTCACGGTCTTCGACGCCGGGGAGGACGAGGGCGAGCTGTACCTCGTCATGCAGCGCGTCCCCGGGGTGAGCCTCGCCGACCTCATCGCCGAGGACGCGCCGTTCCCGATCGAGCGGGCGGTCGCCGTCGCCGCCCAGCTGTGCGCCGCGCTGGCCGCCGTCCACGCCGTACCGGTGGTCCACCGGGACCTCAAGCCCAGCAACGTGATGGTCCGCCACGACGGCCGTACGGTCCTGCTGGACCTCGGCATCGCCACCGCCCTCGACCCCGGCGCCACCCGCCTCACCCTCACCGGCGTGCCGATCGGCAGTCCGTCCTACATGGCGCCCGAGCAGGCGCTGGCCACCACCACCGACCCGCGCAGCGACCTCTACGCGCTCGGCTGCCTCCTGCACGAGATGCTCGC
The DNA here is from genome assembly GCF_042887525.1 of Kitasatospora sp. NPDC057936. Classification (NCBI taxonomy): domain Bacteria; kingdom Bacillati; phylum Actinomycetota; class Actinomycetes; order Kitasatosporales; family Streptomycetaceae; genus Kitasatospora; species Kitasatospora sp. NPDC057936. The sequence goes on along the minus strand of NZ_JBHVPD010000121.1, from coordinate 14,619 downwards.
CGGCGAGGAGCCGTTCCGCGCGCCGACCGCGCTCGGCGTGCTGCGGCGCCACGTGGACGAGCCGCCGGTCCCGCTGCGCGACCTGCGGCCGGACGTACCGCAGCCGCTCGAACGCCTCGTCCTCGACCTGCTCGCCAAGCAGCCCGCCGACCGTCCCGCCGACGCCCGGCAGGTGTACGGGCGGTTGCTCCCGCTGCTGCCCGCGCCCGAGGCGGCCGCCCAACCGCGGTACGCGCCGCTGCCCGACCCCACCCGGCCGTACCGCTTCCCGCACCAGCCGCAGCCGTCGGCCGCCGGGCCGGTGCAGCAGCGGCCGGTGCCGGTGTCTGTGCCGGTGCCGCAGGCGCCGGCGACCCCGCCGCCGCCGGCGGTGCCGCCGGTGGTCCCGTTCGTCCCTGCCGTCCCGTCCGCCCCGGACCTCGGCGCGGAGTGCGGACGGCTCTCCGACCTCGTCGACGCCGGCCGCCACACCGAGGTCCTCGGCCTCGCCGCCCGGCTACTGCCCCGCGCCGAGGCCGAACTCGGCGACGGCGCGCCGCTCGTACGGACGATCCGCACCATCTACGCCCGCACCCTCCTCCAGGAGGGACACCACGCGCAGGCCCTCCCCGAGTACCGCCGCCTCGCCGCCACCGCCGAGGGCGGCCCGTTCGGACCCCAGGCCCTTGACCACCGCTACCGCGCGGCGATCTGCCTCGACCACCTCGGGCAGGGCGCGGAGGCGATGGCCGAGTACCAGTCCCTCCTCGCGACGGCGGCCCACGACCCCGACCCGGAACGCGCCTTCGACCTCCGCGAACGCATCGGCCTCCGGCTCGCCGCCGCGGGAGACGCCGAGAACGCCTGGCAGTGGCTCCTCCAGCTCCTCTTCGAACGCGAACGCCGCGAGGGCCCCCACCACCCCGCCGTCCGCCGCCTCCGCCACTCCCTGAACACCCTCCAACCCCACCGCACCACCCGCTGAGCCTCACCCCCCATCCCGCCGAACGCTGGGCCGCGCCGTAGGAAGTCGTTGGGGCCGACTTCCTGTGCTTCCGTGCCTGGCCTTCGCCTCAGCGTGAGAGGCCGGCGGCATCGCCCCCGTCGGCTGGGCTGCGCCGTAGGAAGTCGTTGGGGCCGACTTCCTGTGCTTCCGTGCCTGGCCTTCGCCTCAGCGTGAGAGGCCGACGGCATCACCCCCGCCTGCTGGGCTGCGCCGTAGGAAGTCGTTGGGGCCGACTTCCTGTGCTTCGGTCTTCTGGCGTCCACCTCAGCGTGGGAGGCCGGCGGCATCGCCCCCGCCCGCTGGGCTGCGCCGTAGGAAGTCGATGGGGCCGACTTCGTACGTTTCCGTTTCCTGGCGTCCACCTCCACGTGAGAGGTCGGCGGCATCGCCCCCGCCCACTGGGCCGCGCTGTAGGAAGTCGATGGTGCCGACTTCCTGTGGAGGCCCGCGTCCGGGGATGGCGGGGTGTGCCGGATGTCGGCCCGGCCGACTTCCTGTGCGGAGCCTCGTTTCGGGCTGCGGCGTAGGAAGTCGATGGGGCCGACTTTCTGCGCAGGGCCCCGGATGCGGGGAAGCGGCGTTGCGCGAGGCCCGATGGTGCGGGAGGTCGGCGGGGCCGACTTCTTGTGCGGGGCGCGTGGGGAGTCGCCCTGCCCGACTTCGTGTGCCTGGCCTTCGAGTCCAGTGTGAGACGCGAAGCCCTGTACCGAGGCGAGACGCCGGGGGCGACTTCCCGGAGATCCGCGGGACGGTGGTCCGGATCGGGTTCTGCTGGTCGGGCAGGGGGCCGGGGCGGGTAGGTTCGGGGTGTGACGACGAATACTCCGGGCGCGAAGTTGATCCTGCTCACCACCACCCACCGGGTGGCCCCCGGGCTGCTGGCGTGGCCGGCATGGGAGGCGTTGCGGTCGGCGGGGCGGGTGCTGGCGGGGGACGCCGGGCATCCGCAGGTGGCCGCGGTGCGGCAGGCCGGGGTGGACGTGGAGATCGTGGAGCCGGCCTCGGCGCCGGCGCTGGCGCGGCTGCTGACCGAGGAGCCCGCCGGCCGGGCCCCCACGGTGTGGCTGGGCAGCCCCGACGGGGACCCGGGCCTCACCGCGGCGCTGGCGCGCCTGGCCGTGGAGCACGCGGGGGAGGTGCCGGAGATCGAGGTGCTGCCGGGGTCGTACGACCTGCCCGGCGCCCGCCTGCTGGACCTGGTCTCGGTGATGGACCGGCTGCGCTCGCCGGACGGCTGCCCGTGGGACGCCGAGCAGACGCACGCGAGCCTGGTGAAGTACCTGGTCGAGGAGGCGTACGAGCTGGTCGAGGCGATCGAGGAGGGGGACCGGGAGACGCTGCGCGAGGAGCTGGGGGACGTCCTGCTCCAGGTGTTCTTCCACTCGCGGATCGCCGAGGAGCACCCGACCGACGCCTTCTCGATCGACGACGTGGCCGGTGACCTGGTCGAGAAGCTGATGTACCGGCACCCGCACGTGTTCGGGGACGTCGAGGCGGAGGGCGCCGCCGAGGTCGAGGCGAACTGGGAGCAGCTGAAGGCGGCCGAGAAGGCGGACCGCGAGTCGGTGCTGGACGGCGTGCCGGCCGGGCTGCCGTCGCTCGCGTACGCGGCGAAGCTGGTGTCGCGGGTGCGCCGGGCCGGGTTCGAGGGCGTGCCGGACGAGTCGTACGAGCTGCCCGCGGAGCTCACGGAGGAGTCCGCGGGCAGGCTGCTGCTGGCCGTGGCGCAGCGGGCGCACGACGCGGGGGTGGACGTGGACGCGGCGCTGCGCGCGGCGGCGCGCGCCTACCGGGACGCGGTCCGCGAGGCCGAGGGCCTCAAGCCGGAGTAGACGCGGGGGAAGGGGAAGGGCCTCAGGCCGCCGTCACCGCGTCCTGGACGGTGGTCCGCGGCTGGGGCAGGACGACCTCGCCGATGGCCTCGCCGACGAGGGCGACGAGTTCGGCGAGGCGCTCCAGGCCGAGATGGTCGGGAAGGTCGGCGAGGGAGATGATCCGCTCGCCGTCCGGGCCGGCGACGCAGAACAGGTCGATCGGCCCGAGGTGCTTCTCGGCGGTGTCGACGAGCGCGGCGACGTCGCTGGGGCGGCGGACGTCCCCGCCGACGCCGACGACGGGGCAGCCGGGCCGGTCGAGTTCGCCGGCGAGGTCCTCGGCGACGCCGGCCCGCTGGTCGGCGATCAGCACTCCGGCGGCGCCGGCCGCGGTGAACCGGCGGGCGAGGTCGGCTCCCGACCCGCCGTCGAGTACCGCGATGACGACGACTGCCCCGGTGACCCGCATGGTGCGCTCCTCCCTGTGGGCGGTCCGCACTGACGCCCACGATTTCTGCCGAGGATCGTAGGCAGGTCCTGACCCTCCGCAACAGGGGTTACCCCTCAGGTGACCAGGCTCACGCCTGCCCACCGTCCAAGAGCTGTCCAAAACCCGTCCACGCACTGTCCACGGGCCGTTCGCGGGGCGTTGAGGAACGGTCCGCGGGTCGTTGACGATCCGGTCACTCACCGTAGATGGCGGGGTGCCCCCGACCCACCGGATACGGTCGTCCCATGCCAGTTCAGCCCGACGCCGCCCGCCCGCCGCTCTTCACGTGGGAGTTCGCCGCCGACCCGTACCCGGCGTACGCGTGGCTGCGCGAGCACGCCCCGGTGCACCGCACCACGCTGCCGAGCGGGGTGGACGCCTGGCTGGTGACGCGGTACGCGGACGCGCGGCAGGCGCTGGCGGACGGCCGGCTGTCGAAGAACCCGGCGCACCACAGCGAGCAGGCGCACCGCACCGGCCGGGTCGGGATCCCGGGGGAGCGGCAGGCGGACCTGATGACGCACCTGCTGAACATCGACCCGCCGGACCACACCCGGCTGCGCCGCCTGGTGTCGAAGGCGTTCACGCCGCGCCGGGTGGCCGAGTTCGAGCCGCGGGTGCAGCAGCTCACCGACCGCCTGATCGACGGCTTCGCGCAGCGCGGTTCGGCGGACCTCATCCACGAGTTCGCGTTCCCGCTCCCCATCTACGCGATCTGCGACATGCTCGGCGTGCCGGCCGAGGACCAGGACGACTTCCGTGACTGGGCCGGCATGATGATCCGCCACGGGGGCGGCCAACGCGGCGGCGTGGGGCGGGCGGTGAAGCGGATGCGGGCGTACCTGCTGGAGCTGATCCACCGCAAGCGGGCGGACCTCGGGGACGACCTGATCTCGGGCCTGATCCGGGCGAGCGACCACGGCGAGCACCTCACCGAGAACGAGGCCGCCGCGATGGCGTTCATCCTCCTGTTCGCCGGCTTCGAGACGACCGTCAACCTGATCGGCAACGGGACGTACGCGCTGCTGCGCAACCCGGAGCAGCGCCGCCTGCTGCAGGAGTCGGTGGCGCGGGGCGAGACGGCGCTGCTGGAGACCGGGATCGAGGAACTCCTGCGCTACGACGGTCCGGTGGAGCTGGCGACGTGGCGGTTCGCGACCCACCCGCTGACCATCGGCGGGGTGGACATCCCGGTCGGCGACCCGGTGCTCGTGGTGCTGGCGGCGGCGGACCGGGATCCGGCCAGGTTCTCGGACGAGAACACCCTGGACCTGGCCCGGGCGGACAACCCGCACCTGGGTTTCGGGCACGGCATCCACTACTGCATCGGCGCCCCGCTGGCCAGGCTCGAAGGCCGGTCGGCGCTGGCCACGCTGTTGTCCCGGCTGCCCGATATCGCGCTGGCGGAAAGCCCGGAGAACCTGCGGTGGCGCGGTGGCCTGATCATGCGCGGATTGCGCGAACTTCCGGTCGAATTCAGTCCCGAGAGCCGTTCACCGCACGCGCTTCCCGACGCTCCGACACACTGACGGGACGTCGCGAACCGGTACGGATCGGCCGTATGAACACCCATCAATCCGGACAAACAACCGCCGTTGGTAGGCGATCGACCACGTGCCGTAATTTCTGTGTGATGTCTGCGATATGAGCTTGTGATTGGTCTGAGGATCTGTCTACTCTCCCTGGAGTTCGCAGCTGCGGACCCCGAGTGCGGAACGCCGAGTCCTGCCCGCCGCGCCACGGGAAACCGACCAGAACCCTGGGCAGGGGCGGGGGAACCAGGTTTGTTGCCGTTCCTCCACGGCTTGGGGTGAAGCCGCCCGAGCGGAATCGTTTCCGCAGACGGCGGCCGGGCCACCTCCCGGTCCGAACCCGACAGCTCACCTCGCAGGCGTGCGGAGAGGGACCCCTTCATGCTGTTCGTTGGAACCGGTCGTCACCGCCGTCGCACCCAGACCGAGAAGGCCATCGCCGTCGCCGGAGTGGCCGGCGTCGGACTCGCGATGCCGATCCTCACCGCCACCGGCGCCTCCGCCGCCCCGGCCTCCGCCTGGGACTCCGTCGCCCAGTGCGAGAGCGGCGGCGACTGGGGCATCAACACCGGCAACGGCTTCTACGGCGGCCTGCAGTTCACCTCCAGCACCTGGAAGGCCTTCGGCGGCACCGCGTACGCGGCGCAGGCCAACCAGGCCTCCAAGGGCCAGCAGATCGCGGTGGCCGAGAAGGTCCTGGCCTCGCAGGGTCCGGGCGCCTGGCCGGTCTGCTCGAAGAAGGCCGGCCTGTCGAAGGGCGGCGCCCCCGCCGCCGTCGACACCTCCGACGCCAAGCCCGCCGCGCAGCAGCACTCCCAGCCGGTGCAGCAGCAGCCCGCGGCGAAGCCGGCCCAGCCGAAGCCGGCTCAGAAGCCCGCCCAGCAGCAGTACCAGCAGCACACGCAGCAGGCCCAGCAGCAGCCGCAGGCCCCGGGCTTCTCCGGCAAGGCCGGCTGGGACGCCGACGCGAAGGTGTACTGGTACCAGAACAATGGCACCTGGTACTGGACCAGCCACCAGGGCGTCTACCAGCAGTACGCGGGCCAGGCCCAGCAGCAGGCCGCCCAGCAGCAGTACGCCCAGCAGCAGGTCCAGCAGCAGTACGCCCAGCCGCAGCAGCAAGCCCCCCGCGCCGCCGTCGCCCCGCAGGGCGGCCACGACTACACCGTCCACGCCGGTGACACGCTGTCGAGCATCGCGTCCGCCCAGGGTGTGCACGGCGGCTGGCAGTCGGTCTACGACGGCAACCGCGGCACCGTCGGCGGCGACCCGAACCTGATCCTGCCCGGCCAGGTGCTGCACCTCGGCTGACGCCGGCCGGAACCGGTGCGACACGCCACGGAGGGGGCCGACCCCGGATCGGCCCCCTTCGTCCGCTTCCGCCCCTTTTCCCGGGGAGCCCAGGTGAACTACCGGTAAGTAGCCCGGCCACACGCTGAGACGGGACCGAGGTCGGCGTGGCCCCGGGACCACGTGCGGTTAGGCTCTGGTCGTAACGACTCCGCAATCATCCCGCCGGCCGCACCACTGGTCAGCGGGACCCTGCTTCCGCAAGGAGATGCCTCGTGCCGTCCATCGATGTCGTCGTAGCCCGTGAGATCCTCGACTCGCGTGGCAACCCCACGGTCGAGGTCGAGGTCGGCCTCGACGACGGCAGCACCGGTCGTGCCGCTGTCCCGTCGGGTGCCTCCACCGGCGCCTTCGAGGCGCTGGAGCTCCGCGACGGTGACAAGAACCGCTACTTCGGCAAGGGCGTGGAGAAGGCCGTCCTGGCCGTCATCGAGCAGATCGGCCCGGAGCTGGTCGGCTACGACGCCACCGAGCAGCGCCTGATCGACCAGGCCATGCTCGACCTGGACGCCACCCCGGACAAGTCCTCGCTCGGCGCCAACGCCATCCTGGGCGTCTCGCTGGCCGTCGCGCACGCCGCCTCCGAGGCGAGCGACCTGCCGCTGTTCCGCTACCTGGGCGGCCCGAACGCGCACGTCCTGCCGGTCCCGATGATGAACATCCTCAACGGCGGCTCGCACGCGGACTCCAACGTCGACATCCAGGAGTTCATGATCGCCCCGATCGGCGCGGAGTCCTTCTCCGAGGCCGTCCGCTGGGGCGTCGAGGTCTACCACACCCTCAAGGGCGTCCTGAAGGAGCGCGGCCTGTCCACCGGCCTCGGCGACGAGGGCGGCTTCGCGCCGAACCTGGACAGCAACCGCGAGGCCCTGGACCTCATCACCGAGGCCATCCAGAAGGCCGGCTACGTGCCCGGCCGCGACATCGCGCTGGCCCTGGACGTCGCCGCCTCCGAGTTCTACCAGGACGGCGCCTACCAGTTCGAGGGCAAGGCCCTCTCGGCCGCGGAGCTCATCGAGTACTACGCCGGGCTCGTCGCCGCCTACCCGCTGGTCTCCATCGAGGACCCGCTGGACGAGTCGGACTGGGACGGCTGGAAGGCCATGACCGTCAAGCTGGGCGACAAGGTCCAGCTGGTCGGCGACGACCTGTTCGTCACCAACCCGGCCCGCCTGGCCAAGGGCATCGAGACCGGCACCGCCAACGCGCTGCTGGTGAAGGTCAACCAGATCGGCTCGCTGACCGAGACCCTGGACGCCGTCGAGCTGGCCCAGCGCAACGGCTACCGCTGCATGATGTCGCACCGCTCCGGCGAGACCGAGGACGTCACCATCGCCGACCTGGCCGTCGCCACCAACTGCGGCCAGATCAAGACCGGCGCCCCGGCCCGCTCCGAGCGCGTCGCCAAGTACAACCAGCTGCTGCGCATCGAGGAGATCCTCGACGACGCCGCCGAGTACGCCGGCCGCGGCGCCTTCCCGCGCTTCCGCTCCGCGGAGTAATCACGCTCTGCGGAGTAATCAGCACGGTCGCTCCGCGGAGCAATGAGCACAGCCGCTCGGCGGAGTAGTACGCACAGCGAGCACGAGGGCTGAACACCTCCGGTGGTGCACGCCTGACCGGTGCCCCGCCGTTCACCCCGTAGGGTGGACGGCGGGGCACCGTCGCGACCAGGAGGGGAACGGGAGATGGCTGGCTGGAGGATCCCGGGCTTGGCGGCCCGTCCTCGCTTCACGAGCCGGGCGACCGTCCTCGTCCTGGTGCTCTGCTCGCTGGTGGCGATCCTCGCCTACCCGACGCGGCAGTTCATCTCCCAGCGCGCCGAGATCTCCGCCCAGCGGGCGAAGGCCGAGCACGCCCGGCAGCAGGTCGAGCAGCTGCGCCGGGACAAGGCCCGCTGGCAGGACCCGGAGTACGTCAAGGCGCAGGCCCGTGCCCGGCTGCACTACGCGATGCCGGGGGAGACCCCGTACATCGCGGTGGATCCGGCCGGAGCGGGCGCCGCCCAGTCCTCCGCCGCCCCGCCCGCCCCCTCCGACGGCACGGCCGGCGGCGCGGTGAAGGCCGCCAAGCCCTGGTACTCCAGCGTCTGGGACTCGGTGGACGCCGCCGACACCGCGGCCCTGGCCCCCATCGCGCCGTCGACCCGTCCCCTCCCACCGTCCCCCGCTGGAGACCCCTCCCCCCATGACCACTGAGAACCACCCCGCCGTCTCCGACGCCGACGTCGCCGCCATCGCCGCCCAGCTGGGCCGGGTCCCGCGCGGCCTGCGCGGCGTGGCCCACCGCTGCCCGTGCGGCAACCCGGACGTCGTCGAGACGGCCCCGCGGCTGCCCGACGGCACGCCGTTCCCGACGCTCTACTACCTGACCTGCCCCAAGGCCGCCTCGCTGATCGGCACCCTGGAGGCGGACGGCGTGATGAAGGAGCAGACCGCCCGGCTGGCCGAGGACCCGGAGCTGGCGGCCGCGTACCAGAAGGCGCACGAGGACTACATCGCCCGGCGCGACGCCATCGAGGTGCTGGAGGGCTTCCCGAGCGCCGGCGGCATGCCGGACCGGGTCAAGTGCCTGCACGTGCTGGTCGGCCACTCGCTGGCCGCCGGAGAGGGCGTCAACCCGCTCGGTGACGAGGCGATCGGCATGCTGGAGGACTGGTGGGCCAAGGGCCCGTGCGTCTCCCCGGCCGAGGTCGAGGCGGCCGGCGAGCGGGTCCTGCGCAACCGGGCCAAGGACCAGGACCACGAGGCCGTCATCGCCGCCAAGGAGCAGAAGACCGCCGAGCGCGCCGCGAAGAAGCGCGCCGCCGACGAGGCCGAGGCGCGGGAGTCCGAGTGAGCACGACCCGCGTGGCCGCGATCGACTGCGGCACCAACTCGATCCGGCTGCTGGTCGCCGACCTGGACCCGGCGACCGGTGGGATCACCGACCTGGACCGCCGGATGATCGTCAACCGGCTGGGCCAGGGCGTGGACCGCACCGGCCGGCTGCACCCGGACGCGCTGGCCCGCACCTTCGCGGCCTGCCGGGAGTACCGGGAGGTCGTCGACGGCTTCGGGGTCGGCCCGGAGCGCATCCGCTTCGTCGCCACCAGCGCCTCCCGGGACGCCGAGAACAGCGACGAGTACGTCAAGGGCGTGCGCGAGATCCTCGGCGTCGAGCCCGAGGTGGTCAGCGGCGAGGAGGAGGCGCACCTGTCCTTCGTCGGCGCCACCAAGGAGCTGACCGGCGGTCAGTTCGCCGCGCCGTACCTGGTGTTCGACCTCGGCGGCGGCTCGACCGAGTTCGTGCTCGGCACGGACGACGTCCAGGCCGCGCGCTCGGTGGACATCGGCTGCGTCCGGCTGACCGAGCGGCACTTCGGCGGCGCCGAGCTGCCCACCGCGGAGCAGATCGCCGAGGCCAGGGCGCACGTGCGGGCCGAGCTGGACAAGGCCGAGGAGGCCGTCCCGCTGACCGGCGCGGCCACCCTGGTGGGCCTCGCCGGGACGGTCACAACGGTGTCCGCGATCGCCCTGGACCTGCCGGCCTACGACTCGGCGGTGATCCACCACTCGCGGATCGGCCGGGAGCGGGTCGCGGAGATCGCCCGCGAGCTGCTGGCCGCCACCCACGCCGAGCGCGCTGCGATCCCGTCGATGCACCCGGGCCGGGTGGACGTGATCGCGGCCGGGGCGCTGGAGCTGCTGGAGATCATGGAGCGCACCGGCGCCGCCGAGGTCGTCGTGAGCGAGCACGACATCCTGGACGGCATCGCCTGGAGTATCGCCTCCTGACCCGTTGCGGGCCTTACCCGACCGGCTCCGGAACCCCGAACGGGGGGCCGGGGCCGGGGCGCGCCCGGGCACGGGCGGAAAAGTTCGTGAATTTCTTCACATGGCGATCCAGTCATTCGTCGCACCCGCTCGTCCGCTACGTCCGAATTGTGGGACCGAAGGCTGCCACCGCGCGTCGCCCGTTGGATCGCAGGTCAGGCCTCGCTTGAGGTTTGAAAATCGAAATCACAAGCGGGAACCCGGGTGCTGTACGGATCGTTGCTGCTCAGCAGGGTGGTGTGACCCCGGGTGCTCACGGGGTGCCCGCGGGTGCGGTGAGGTGTCCCCGAGGAGGCCGTTTTGTGGCCGCGCAGTGTAGCACGGGGTGTCCATCCGCTTGTGACCGGGCTCACGAAGGCTGCTCCGGACGGTGCTGGATACTTTCGGATATGAGCACCACGGAGCGTCCTCGCATCCTCATTGTCGGCGGTGGTTACGTCGGCCTGTATGCCGCGATGCGCATCCTCAAGAAGATGCGTTACGGCGAAGCGACCGTCACGGTCGTCGACCCGCGGTCGTACATGACGTACCTGCCCTTCCTCCCCGAGGCGGCCGGCGGCAACGTCGCGCCCCGCAACCTCGTCGCGCCCCTGCGCAGCGCCCTCAAGAAGGCGGAGGTGCTCACCGGTCACGTGACCGCTGTGGACCACGCCCGCAAGGTCGCCACCATCGCGCCCGCGGCCGGCGACTCCTACGAGCTGCCCTTCGACTACCTCGTCGTCGCGACCGGCTCGGTCTCCCGCACCTTCCCGATCCCGGGTCTGGCGGAGAACGGCATCGGCATGAAGACGGTTGAGGAGGCCATCGCCCTCCGCAACCACGTCATGGCGCAGCTGGACAAGGCCGAGTCCACCACGGACGAGGCGATCCGGCGCAAGGCCCTGACCTTCGTCGTCATCGGCGGCGGCTTCGCCGGCGTCGAGACGATCGCCGAGGTCGAGGACATGGCGCGCGACGCCGCCAAGATCTACAAGACCGTCAGCCGCGACGACATGCGCTTCATCCTGGTGGAGGCGGCCAACCGCATCCTCCCCGAGATGGGCCCGGACCTCGGTCTGTGGACCAAGGAGAAGCTCGGCGAGCGCAACATCGAGGTCTACATCGAGACCTCCATGGACTCCTGCGTCGACGGCCACGTCGTGCTGAAGAACGGCATGGAGATGGACGCCTCCACCATCGTGTGGACGGCCGGCGTGAAGCCGAACCCGGTGCTGGCCCACTTCGGCCTGCCGCTGGGCCCGCGCGGCCACGTCGACACGGCGCCGACCCTCCAGGTCCAGGGCTTCGACTACGTCTGGTCCGCCGGCGACAACGCCCAGGTGCCGGACCTCGCCGCCGGCGAGGGCGCCTGGTGCCCGCCGAACGCGCAGCACGCCTGCCGCCAGGCCGTCGTCCTCGGCGACAACGTGATCTCCGGCATGCGCGGCTTCCCGCAGAAGGAGTACAAGCACAAGAACCTCGGTGCGGTCGCCGGTCTGGGCCTGCACAAGGGTGTCGCGATCCTCTTCGGCAAGTTCAAGCTGAAGGGCCGCCTCGCCTGGTGGTTCCACCGCGCGTACCACGGCGCCATGGTGCCGACCTTCAACCGCAAGGTCCGCGTCTTCACCGACTGGACCCTCGCCGTCTTCCTGAAGCGCGAGATGGTCGGCCTGTCCCAGATGGAGCAGCCGTACCTGCCCATCCAGGAGGTCACCCCGCCCACGAAGCCCGTGGAGGCCGCCAAGCCGGCCGCCGAGAAGGAACTCGCGAGCAAGTAAGCGACTGAGACCCCGGTGTGGGAGCACCGGGGTATGAGTCGGAGGCCCTCCGCCCGGCAGTGTCGCCGGACCACGACCTCCGTGGTGCTCAGCCGGCCGTGCGACCGGGCGGAGTACAGAAGTTGGAAGGCCCCTGCCGAACCCTCCGGCAGGGGCCTTCCGCGTTCCCGGACTGGCCGTCAGTCGGTCTTGATGCTCTCCAGGATGTCCAGCTTGGACGCCCGGCGGGCCGGCCAGATCGCGGCCACCAGGCCGACCAGTCCGGCAAGGAGCAGGAAGAGCGCCAGCTGGCCGTACGGCACGACCGTGGTGAGCCCGGCCAGGCTGGACTTCAGGGTGCCGTTGACGGCCCAGGCGATGAAGCAGCCGAGCAGCACGCCGATCCCGGCGCCGAACAGCGAGATCACCACGGACTCCAGACGGACCATCCGCTTGATGCCCCGGCGGTCCAGGCCGATCGCCCGCAGCATGCCGATCTCGCGCTTGCGCTCGAAGACCGACATCGCCAGCGTGTTGATCACGCCGAGGACCGCGACCAGCACGGACATCGCCAGCAGGCCGTACATCAGGTTCAGGATGAAGGTGATGGACTGGCTGAAGCGGTCCCGGACGTCCTGCTTGGACTTGACCTCGATCACCGGGTTGGCACCGGTGGCGTCCTTGAGGGACTGCTTGAGCGCGTCGGTGGCGCCGTCCTTGCCCTTGACCAGGACGTCGGTGACCTGTGCCTTCGGCTCGTGCTTGAGGATCTCGCCGTTGGCCAGGACGACCGGGCCGAGCATGCCGCCCTTCTCGTACACGCCGCCGACGGTGAGCTGCCCGGTGGACTTGTCCGGGAAGGTCACGGCCATGGTCGAGCCCGTGGTGACGTTGAACTTCGTGGCGACGTCCTGGTCCACCAGGAGCCGGCCCTGGCCGAGGGCGGCGGTGGAGCCGCTGGTCAGCTTGACCGAGGCGAGCTGGTCGAAGCTGTCCGCGTTCAGGCCGCTGATCGCCTTGCTGGTGCCGTCGAGCTTCCAGTAGACGGAGGTGAGCGGCGAGGAGGCCGCCACCCCGGGGGCCTTGGCGATCTCGCCGGGCACCTGGTCGGACAGGCCCATCCCGTTGGCGGTGCCGACCAGGTAGTCGGCCTTCATCGAGTCGGTGATGGCCCGGTCGATCACGCCGGTGACCGAGGCGCCCAGCACGGTGAGGCCGGTGACCAGGGTCAAGCCGATGGTGAGCGCGGCGGCGGTGGAGGCGGTGCGGCGGGGGTTGCGCACGGCGTTCTGCTGGGCCAGCTTGCCCGGGGTGCCGGCCAGCTTGTGCAGCACCGGGCCGACCAGGGCGATGACCGGACGGGAGAGCAGCGGCAGCAGGACGAACACGCCGATCAGGGCCAGGAAGGCGCCGATCGCGACCGGCATCCGGCCGGTGTCGTTGCCGGTCGAGGCGCCGAAGCCGATCAGCGCGAGACCGCCGGCGGCGAGGAGGGAGCCGATCGTGTTGCGGACCACCAGGCTCTTCTGACTGACCGGCTGGTCGCCGTTGCTCATCGCGGCCACCGGGGCGATCCGGGAGGCGCGCATGGCCGGCAGCAGGGCCGACAGCACCGTCACCAGGACACCGACCAGCAGGGTCACGCCGATGGTGAGCGGCTTGATCACCAGCGAGCCCTGCGGCATGTCCGCGTTCAGCGTGCTCATGAGGGACTGCAGCCCGGCGCCGATCCCGACGCCCGCGAGCAGACCGGCGACGGCGGAGACGACACCGATCGCCAGCGCCTCCACCAGGACGGAGCGGGTGACCTGCTTGCGGCTGGCGCCGATCGCCCGCAGCAGCGCGAGTTCCTTGGTGCGCTGGGCGACCAGCATGGTGAAGGTGTTCGCGATGATGAAGATGCCGACGAAGAGCGAGATGCCGGCGAACGCGAGCAGCACGGTGCGCAGGGTGTTGGTGCCCTCGGCGATCTGCTTCTGCTCGTCGGCCTTGAGCTTGGCCCCGGTCTCGACGTCGAACTGGCTGCCGGCCGGCACCGTGGGCTGGACCTGGGCGAGCAGCGCGTCCTCGGTGGTGCCGGGCTTGGCGGTGAGCACGATGCTGCTGTAGCGGCCCGGCTCCAGGAGCAGCTGCTGGGCGGTGGCGCGGTCGAACAGGGTGAGCGTGCCGCCGGAGTTCACCACCGGGTCGGCGGTGGTGAAGATCCCGGTGAGCTTCGCCTCGATGACCGGCCCGTTGGCGGCCACCCGGACGGTGTCGCCGACCTTGTAACCGGCCTTGTCGGCGGTCTTGCGGTCGAGCGCGATCTCCTTGCCGTTCGCCGGCCCCCGGCCCTCGGCCATCGGGTAGCGCGTGTCCCCGCCGTCCTGGCCCGGGGTGAAGTTGGCGCCCCTGGCGGCCCAGAACTGGCCGACCAGGTTGCCGTTGCGGTCGGCGACGCCGGTGAAGCCGCTGACCACGCCACGGGCGCCGGCGGTGCCCGGCAGCGCGGCGAACTGCTGGACGCTGGCGTCGGTGAGCGTGGCGGAGCCGCTCTCGCTCTTCTCCTTGGCCGAGACGCGGGAGCCGGCCGCGTTGTCCACGACCTGGACCGAGACGTCCGAGTAGCTCTTGGAGTTGCTGTCCCGCATGGCCTTGCCGAAGGTGTCGGAGAAGACCATGGTGCCCGCCACGAAGGCGGTGCCCAGCATGACGGCCAGGGCCGTCATCAGCAGTCGGCCCTTGTGGGCCAGCACGTTGCGCAGTGCGGTGCGATACATGAGGTGTCCTGGGTTCAAGTGCGGGCGTTCGGTTGCCGGAAGGTCAGCTGGTGCGGCCCTTGGCGTCGAAGCGGCGCATGCGGTCCAGGACGGTGTCGGCGGTGGGGTTGTGGAGTTCGTCGACGATGCGGCCGTCGG